>DASWBR010000219.1:0-2034 GCA_036390495.1 Candidatus Deferrimicrobiaceae bacterium
TGCGAAGAGCCGGGGAAGGTGGGGGAGATCCTGCGGCGCAACGGCGTGACCCGCCAGGCGCTGCTGTCCGCCCTCACCGCCATCCGGGGGAGCCAGCGGATCACGGACGAGAACCCCGAGGCCAAATACCAGGCCCTCGACAAATATTGCCGCGACCTCACCGAGGCGGCGCGGCGCGAGAAGCTCGACCCGGTCATCGGCCGGGACGAAGAGATCCGCAGGGTGATCCAGGTCCTCTCCCGGCGGACGAAGAACAACCCGGTCCTGATCGGGGAGCCCGGCGTGGGGAAGACGGCCATCGTCGAGGGGCTGGCGCAGCGGGTGGCCCTGGGGGACGTGCCGGAGGGGCTGAAGGACAAGCGGGTACTCTCGCTGGACATGGGGGCGCTGATCGCGGGGGCGAAGTACCGCGGCGAGTTCGAGGAGCGGCTGAAGGCGGTCCTCAAGGAGATTTCCGCCGCGGAAGGGAAGGTTGTCCTGTTCATCGACGAACTCCACACCCTGGTGGGGGCGGGGAAGGCGGAGGGGGCGATGGACGCCTCCAACATGCTCAAGCCCGCGCTGGCCCGGGGGGAGCTGCGGTGCGTGGGAGCCACCACCCTCGACGAGTACCGCAGGTATGTGGAGAAGGACGCCGCGCTGGAGCGGCGGTTCCAGCCCGTCCTGGTGGGGGAGCCCACCGTGGAGGACACGATCGCCATCCTCCGGGGGCTGAAGGCGCGGTACGAGCAGCACCACGGCGTCCGGGTCAAGGACGCGGCGCTGATCGCCGCCGCGACCCTGTCGCACAGGTACATTTCCGACCGGTTCCTCCCCGACAAGGCGATCGACCTGATCGACGAGGCGGCGTCGCGCCTGAAGATCGAGATCGACTCCGTCCCCACGGAGATCGACGAGGTGCAGCGGCGGATCACCCAGCTGGAGATGGAGCGCCTCGCCCTGTCGAAGGAGACGGACGCGGCGTCCCGGGAACGGCTCGCCGGCGTCGACGGGGAGCTCTCGAGGCAGCGGGAGGGACTCTCCTCCCTCCGGGCGCGCTGGGAGGGGGAGAAGAAGGAGATCGCGGAGAGCAAGGCGGTCAAGGAGCGGATCGAGCAGGCGAAGGCGGAGATGTCCCGCGCCGAGCGGGAGGGGAACCTGGAGAAGGCGTCGCAGCTGAAGTACGGGGTCCTCCCCGCACTGGAAAAGCAGGCGGAGGCGGCGGCGAAATCCGCGACGAAAGGGGACGTGCGCCTGCTGAAGGAGGAGGTCGACGAGGAGGACGTCGCGCAGATCGTCTCCCGGTGGACGGGGATCCCCGTCTCGCGCCTGGTGGAAGGGGAGGTCCAGAAGCTCCTGAAGATGGAGGAGCGGCTCTCCGCCCGGGTCGTGGGACAATCGGACGCCATCCGCCTCGTGTCGAACGCGGTCCGCCGCGCCCGATCCGGCCTGAAAGACCCGCGGCGGCCCATCGGTTCCTTCCTCTTCCTGGGCCCCACCGGCGTGGGGAAGACGGAGCTCGCCCGGGCCCTCGCGCAGTTCCTCTTCGACGACGAGGGCGCCATGGTGCGCCTCGACATGTCCGAATACATGGAGAAACACTCCGTGGCGCGGATGATCGGGGCCCCGCCGGGGTACGTGGGGTACGAGGAGGGGGGCGCCCTCACGGAGGCTGTCCGCCGGAAGCCGTACGCGGTGGTCCTCTTCGACGAGATCGAGAAGGCGCACCCCGACGTGTTCAACATCCTGCTGCAGGTGCTCGAGGACGGCCGCCTCACGGACGGGCACGGGCGCACGGTGGACTTCCGCAACGCCGTGGTGATCCTCACCTCCAACGTGGGATCCGTGCGAATCCAGGAGATGGCGGGACAGGCCGAGGAGGCGATCCGGTCCCGCGTGATGGAGGAGCTCCGGCAGGTCTTCCGCCCCGAGTTCCTCAACCGCCTGGACGAGGTCATCCTGTTCCACTCCCTCGGCAAGAAGGCGCTCGCGCGGATCGTGGACATCATGGTCCGGGAGCTGAACGACCGGCTCGCGGAACGGAAGATCGCGGTG
>DASWBR010000220.1:0-10117 GCA_036390495.1 Candidatus Deferrimicrobiaceae bacterium
TCTGGTGGTGGACGAGGCGTACGCGGATTTCGGGGAGGAGACCGCACTCCCGCTGGCCCGGGAACGGAAGAACGTGATCGTCCTGCGGACGCTGTCCAAGTCGTTCTCGCTGGCCGGGTTGCGCATCGGGCTGGGATTCGCCCACCCGCGCATCATCGAGGGGCTGAACAAGGTGAAGGATTCCTACAACCTCAGCCGCCTCTCCATCGCGGCGGGGACGGCGGCCCTTGCGGACGTCGCCTGGATGGAACGGAACGTCGGGAGGATCCGGAGGACGCGGGGTACCCTGGTCGCCGCCCTGCCGGGCGTGGGCTTCTCACCGTTCCCGTCGCAGAGCAATTTCGTCCTCGCGCGGCGCAGCCGGGGCGGATCGGCCCGCCCGGTCTACGAAGCCCTCAAGCGGCGGAAGATCCTCGTGCGGCATTTCGACACCCCGCGCCTTGCGGGGTGCCTCCGCATCACCGTGGGGACGGACGACGAGATCGCCGCGCTGTTATCGGCGATGAAGTCGATCTAGAGCGTCACGCTCCAGTTCCCGCCGCCCTCCCGGTTCCTCCACTGCGCGACGAGCGTCCCGTCCGGGCGCCGGACGCGCAGGAGGAAACAGTACTCCACCCGGCTCCCCGACGGGCCGTACACGAACGCCTCGAAGACGCGCGGCGCCGGGAGTCGCGCGAGGGCGGCCGCCCGCGCCGCGTGGAAGGCGTCCGGAGACTCCGCGAAGAACTCCTCCCGGGCGGAGCCCGCCCCACCCGGGAATCCCTTCGCCTCCATCGTCGCGAGGTTCGTGGCCCGCCAGGCGGGATCGCCCCACACCACCCTCGCGGACACCACTTCTCCCGGCTCGTCCCGGAAGGCGAGCCGCGCGCAGGCGACCTTGCAGGCCCGGAGGGCCCCGTCCGCGGAAACGTGGTAGAGGAAGTACGGCATCGGCCTCCCCTTCAGGACGGAGAGCGCCTCGGGGATCTCCACGACCGGCGCGGGGCCGTCCCCCGCGTCCACCGCGGCGCGGCACAAGGCGGGGGAAGGCTTCTTCCGCATCGCCCCGAAACCGTACCGGAAGACGCCGGCCGCCCTCTCCCCCTCCTCCAGCGGAAGCGTCACGAGGATATGCCCTAGGCCCGGGGCCGGCGGGAGGTTTCCTCCCCCCTCCTCGGGAACCCGGTAGAGGTCGCCGATCGCCTCGTCCGAGGGAACGTCGACCTGGTAGTGCGGGGAGTACGACTCCGCCTCCCCGCGGACCGCGGAGAAGCGGTATCGCACCGTGAACGGCTTCCCTTCCGCCGGCTCGGGCAACCGGACGAACGCGGCGCGGCGCCCGGGAGCGCCGGCGGGGACGACCACCCGCGTGCAGCGGTCAACCGGACTCCCGGCAGCGTCCCGGAGGCGGACTTCGGCGTGCAGCAGCACGATGTCCGCCCCTTCGGGTCCGTCGACGTATTCCCGTCTCAGAAGCAGCATGGCGGTCCTCCGTTCCGCGGGATATCGGGGGTCACTCGAACCCCAGCCGGGAGAGTTCCTCTTCGTCCATCCCGAAGTAGTGCCCGATCTCGTGCAGCAGC
The DNA here is from genome assembly GCA_036390495.1 of Candidatus Deferrimicrobiaceae bacterium. Lineage (GTDB taxonomy): Bacteria > Desulfobacterota > Deferrimicrobia > Deferrimicrobiales > Deferrimicrobiaceae > JAGGAJ01. Next base: position 1,563 of record DASWBR010000220.1, read on the forward strand.
GTCACCCGGATCTCCCGCCAGAGTTCCTCGCGGTCCGGGAAATCCTCCTCCAGGGGTCCCCGGTAGATGGAGATCTTGTCGGGCAGGTTCCCGGAATCCTGGAACGACCGCTCCGGGAGCGGCACGCCGTGGTAGAAGCCGTACAGGGTGTCCTCCTCCGGGATGCCCAGTTCGTCGAGCAGCCAGTCGGGCGGCCACTCCTCCACGACCACGGCCACGTTCTCGAGGGCCTCGCGGAACATGGAGGGGAGCTCCGAGAGGGCCCTTCGGAGCGCCCGGTCGAAATCGCCGCGCGCCACCCGCCGCCCCTATTTCCGCCGGACGGCCATCCCCGGCCGGATGCGGGAAACAACCTCCTCGGAAAGGGCCGGCACAACCGAGTACCCCTCCGACTCCCGGACGGTCGCCGGCACCACGGGGATCTCCTTCCCCCCGGCGTCCCCCGGGTCCACGAAAAGGGTTTCCCCGGTCTTGAGGAACGGGGGGATGAAGGAAACCGCGACCCGCCCCTCGTTTACGGATACCACGCGCCCCTCGTTCACGAACGCGTTGAGCAGGTCGCGGTCCGTGATGAACCGGTCCTTGTACATCTTCAGCCGGACGAGTTTCGCCACCTCCTGCTCGATCCCCTGGCGGCTGAGATACACGGCCGTGTCCAGGGCCAGGGGAGAGAGGAGCACGGAGGGGATGAATCCGTCGGCGGGGGTGCCGGGCGGCGGCGCGAACCGGCGGATCGTCGCCGGACCTTCGTAGATGAAGTCCACGACGGTTTCCCTTACGCCGAACTGCTGGGTGAGGATCCGGTGAACCTCCCAGTAGAGCACCTCGCGGGCCTGTTCCAGCGGACTCGTCCGCGAGGAGGGGGAGGGAGCCCCGAAGGGGTTGAATCCCACCTCAACGAGGACGGGGATGGTGAAAGGGTTCTCGTCCGGGTCTCCGGATCCCAGGCGGAAGATCTCCCTCGCGATCGTTGCCCCGATCCGGTGGTACTTCTCGATCTTGTTCAGCGTGACGCGCGAACTCACCTTGACGGCGGGGTCTCCCCCCTCCAGCAACGCGCTCCCCAGTTCCCGGCGGAGGCGGTTCTGCTCTTCGTGGATCCCGGTGAGGCGGCGGTTCAGCGCTTCCCGGGTGTCCGGGATCCGCCACTCCACGGAGGGGATCCACTCGTCTTCCCGGAACCGGTCGAACTGGTCCGGGGGCAACGGATCGGAGTAGGAGAGATCGGCGTAGGCCGAGGAAATTCCGACGGTGCGGCTCTCCCCGGTCGAGCGGTTCTCGAGGCGCACGGCCGCCTGCCCCGAGAGTTCGAACGCGGAGAGGGAGAGGACCAGCCTGCCGGAGGCCTTCCGCAGGATTTTCCCGTCCACCCTCACGGTGAAGTCGGAAACCGCCCCGGCCACGCCCACGGCCGACTGCAGGACGGGGAGGAGCGCCGCGGCGGCAAGGATCGCCCGCCGGATGCCGTGCCCCGGTGTTCGCGTCCGCATCGGGGAATTCTACCCCATCAGGACCCGGCGCGCTACTTCGCCCCCGGACCCCGGATCGCCGAGAGGAAGGCGGACCACTCCTCCAGGTTCGGGACGATCCGGTCCGAGAGGAGGACCGCCATCGCGTCCCAATCCTGCGCCTTCTGCGCCGAAAGCAGCCGCTCGAGGATTTCCGCCGTGGAGGACGGCGGGGGGGGAAGTTCGCCGGCGTCGGCCGCCCCTCCCGGGAGGGGGAACGCGCCGCTCTGGAACCCGTTGAAAATGGCTCCCGCAAGCTGGAAGAACGTGGCGAGGGATTCGACGCAGGTCGCGTACAGGGAGGTCGCGGCGGCGAGGTCCCCCGACCGCAGGGACGTCACCACCGATCGGAGGTCCCGGAGGATCGCCGCGCAGAGGGAAAGACCCCCGTCGAGGGCCTCGCGCAGCAGGTCGGCGGGAGTCGTGGTGGAGATGCGTACGTCGCCGACGTCGCCGGGGGGGCGCGCCGCCATCTCCCGCTCCAGCCGCGTGGAGATCTCGCGGCCGTCGACGGACACCCGGGAAACCACCCGCCCCCCGGTGGCAACCTTCCTGCCGACCTCCTCCATCACCTCGCCGAAGGTCCGCATCGCGGAGACGTCCCAGGAAACCGTGTTTCCGTCGACCCAGAGCCGCATGATAGGGAAGATACGCCATCGACGCACGGAGAGGCAACAGGAATCCCCGGGGGTCACCGGATGCGCTGTCGGAGCTCCCGGACCACGTCGGAGACCATCTTCTCCGCGACGAGGCGGCCGTCCACGCGGTAGGCGCCGGCATCGAGGGCCGCGCGAATCTCCTCGATCCGCCGGAGCCGCGTGGCGGAGAGGACATCCACGGCCCGGTGCGCTTCCGCGAACAGGGCGTCCCACTTCCCGCGATCGGATTCCTTCACCCGCCCTCCGGCTCCGCCGTCGGCACCTCTGCTGTCACACCCGGCTTATCGACCGGCCGCGGGGGAAACTTTACCCCCGGAGGCGGTTCCGGTAGACTTGGGGCGATGAAGAAGTCCCTTCTGATCGCGGAGGACGAGGAGGTCACCCTGAGCCTCCTCCGCAAGGTGTTCCGGCGCCCCGACCTGGATGTCCACGAGGCGCGCACCGGAACGGAGGCGCTCCAGCACATCGACCAGAACCCCGTCGACGTCGTCCTCACCGACCTCAAGATGCCCGGGGCGGACGGCCTCGCGGTCCTCGCCCACGCCCGGAAGGTCCGGCCGGGAGCCGAGGTGATCCTGATGACCGGGCACGCCACGGTGGAGTCCGCCGTCGCCGCGATGAAGATGGGGGCGTTCCACTACATCACCAAGCCGTTCAGCGTGGACGAGGTCGTCCCGCTCGTCGAGCGCGTCCTCGAGCTGACCAGCGTGCGGAAGGAGAACGCGAGCCTGCGCTCCCTCGTCCGCGGCCGCGGCGGGCTGGACAACATCATCGGGGTGAGCGAGGGGATCCGGCACGTCCTCGATCTCGTACGGAAGGTGGCGGACACCGACTCCACCGTCCTGGTCACCGGGGAGAGCGGGACCGGGAAGGAGCTCGTCGCCCGCGCCATCCACTACCTCTCCCCCCGGGCGGACCGGATGCTCGTGCCGATCAACTGCTCCGCCATCCCCGCAGACCTGCTGGAGAGCGAGCTGTTCGGCCACGTCAAGGGGGCGTTCACGGGCGCCCACGCCTCCCGGGCGGGGAAGTTCGAGGCGGCCCACCACGGGACGATCTTCCTCGACGAGATCGGGGAGATGAGCCCGCACCTGCAGGCGAAGCTGCTGCGGGTCCTGCAGGAGAAGTCGGTCACCCCCGTGGGGGGGAACCGGCCGATCCCCGTCGACGCCCGGGTCATCACGGCGACGAACAAGGAGCTGGACGAGGAGGTCGCGGAGGGCCGCTTCCGCGCGGACCTCTACTTCCGGCTGAACGTCATCCCGATCCGGGTCCCGCCGCTCAGGGAGCGCCGGGACGACATCCCGATCCTCGTGGACCATTTCATCGCGCGGTACAACCGGGAGAAGGGGCGCGCCCTCGAGGGGATCCTCCCCGAGGCCCTCGAGATCCTCTCGCGGTACCCGTGGCCCGGGAACGTGCGGGAGCTCGAGAACCTGGTGGAGCGGTTCGTGGTGCTGAAGGGAACCGGCCTGATCGGGCCGGAGGACATCCCCCCGAAGATCCGCCGGACGGAGGGATTCCTCAAGGCGGCGCTCCCGGTGCTGGGAGAGAGCGGGATGGACATGCGGACCGCCACGGAAGATTTCGAGAACACCCTGATCCGGCAGGCCCTGCACATCGCCGCCGGGAACAAGAACCGCGCCGCCGCGCTGCTGGGCCTCAAGCGGACGACCTTCGTGGAGATGCTGAAGCGGAAGAACCTCGACCTCGAGGAGCCGGCCGGCCCCTCGAGTTGACCCCGCTTCCCGCCGTGGGATAGTCTGGTCCCCATGGCGAAGGACGTGGAGGAGCTGGCGGCGCGCCTCCGGCAGACCGAGGAGCAGCTCGCGCAGGCGCAGAAGATGGAGGCCCTCGGGCGGCTCACCGGTGGGATCGCGCACGACTTCAACAACCTCCTCACGGGGATCCTCGGATACGCGTCGCTCCTGAAGACGTACCTCCCCGAGGGGGGGGAGGGACACGAGGCGGCGGCGTACATCGAGCGGTCCGCGCGCCGGGCCTCGGAGCTGACCCGGCAGCTCCTCGCCTACTCCCGTCGGGAGGCCCCGAAACCCCGCCCGCTGGAGATCCGCCGGGTCATCGGGGAGGCGATCGAGATCCTCTCCCGGTCCGTGAACAAGAACGTGGAGATCCGCACCGACTTCCGCGGGGAACCGGAACCGGTGATGGGCGACCCGGGATCGCTGATCCAGGCGTTCCTGAACCTCGGCCTGAACGCGAGCGACGCCATGCCCGACGGCGGGGTGCTGACCTTCTCCACCGCTCCGTTCGAATCCGACGGCGAGTCCCTCCTCGGGGACGTCCCGGTTCCCGTGGGGCGGTACGTCTCCATCGGCGTTTCCGACACGGGGGTCGGGATCCCCGTGTCGATCCGCGACAAGGTGTTCACGCCGTTCTTCACCACCAAGGCGCCCGGCGAGGGGACCGGGCTCGGTCTCCCGATGGTGTACAGCTGTGTCCGGAGCCACGGCGGCTTCATCCAGCTCGAGAGCCGCCCCGGGCACGGAACCACCTTCCGCATCCTGCTCCCCCTCGCTTCACATCCCGATCCGAACCCGGAGCCCCCGGAGGCGGTGGCCGGCATCCCCCGCGGGAAGGAGACGATCCTGGTCGTGGACGACGAGGACATCCCCCGGAGTCTCCTCTGTGACATGCTCCGGTCGCTGGGGTACACCGCCCTCCCCGCCACCTCCGGCGAGGAAGGGATCGGGATCCTGGGGGAATCCCCGTCCCGGATCGACCTCGTGATCCTCGACAAGATCATGCCGGGGATGGACGGGGCGGAGACGTTGCGGCGCCTGCGGGAAATCCGCCCGCGCGTGCGCGTCATCCTCTGCACCGGCTACGCCGCGGAGAGCGGTCCCGGCGCGGATTTCCTCGGACCGTTCGACGGCTTTATCCAGAAGCCGTACGAGATGGGGACGATGGCCCGGAAAGTGCGCTTCCTCCTCGACTCCTGACCGTCAAAACGTTGACGGTTTCTCCGGGATTTTGACAGCGTTTCTCTTTACTCTCAAGCCGCAAAATTAAGAAACCATATATTAATCAGCTACATATTCCCGGGCCCCCGGGTGGCACGGCGATTGCTCCTCTACAGGGCAGCACGGCTCGCTACGCACCCTGAAAAAAAAGAGGACGAACGCCATGGTGCCAGCCCGGACGGTGCAATCCCCCGCAAGGACCCGCAAGACCACGCCCCGGAAATCCCGCAAGCCGGACCGGGAGGCCATCGTGCAGGAGTTCCTGCCCGGCATCCGGATCCACGCGGCGCGGTTGAAGTTGCGCCTCCCACCCCACATCGAGGCGGACGACCTGATCAGCTCGGGGGTCGTGGGGCTGCTGGACGCGCTGGAGCGGTACGACGACTCGCGCGGGATCAAGTTCAAGACGTACGCCGAGTTCCGAATCCGCGGGGCCATGCTCGACTACCTCCGGGAAATGGACTGGTTCCCCCGCTCTGCCCGCCAGCACTCCACGCGCCTGCAGCACGCCTACACCCGCCTGGAGAACGTCCTGGGCCGGCCGCCCGAAGAGGAAGAGGTGGCGAAGGAGCTGGGCGTTTCCGTGGAGGAGCTCCGGAAGCATCTGGCGATGTTCACGGGGATGACGGTGTTCTCCCTCGACGCCCTCCAGGACGAGGACGACGAGAACGGCGCCGGTCTCCGCCACGTGTTGGCCGCGGCGGCGATGGAAGAGAGCCGTGAGGAGGAACTCACCCGGGAACTGAAGGACGTGCTGGGGAAGGCGATCGACATGCTCCCCGAAAGGGAGCAGCAGCTGATCGCGTTCTACTATTTCGAGGACCTGACCCTGCGGGAAATCAGCCGGATCTTCGGGCTGGGCGAGCCGCGAGTCTGCCAGCTGCACTCCCAGGCCGTGCTGCGCCTCCGGGGGAAGATGAACCGCCACTTCCGGTAAGCGCGCCGATCCGTGGTACCATGGCCGGACTACCGATTCCGGGAGCCCGGCCTTGCACGTTTCCAAACGAATGGCCCTTCACGGCCTGAACATTTCGATGGCCGTCTTCACCGGCATATCCGCCTACGGCCTCCTCGGGTTCCTGGGTATCGGAGCGGAGACCGCGGGGGCCGCCACCTTGCGGGAAACCCTCCTCTTCGCCGCCGGCATCGCCACCTCCATCGCGGGAATCTGCTTCTTCGGCATCCAGCTCGACCGCCGCAAGGCCGAGGACCGGAAAACCGAGGAGCAGCGCAATGCCGCGGAATCCGCGAAGAAGATCTCCAAGAAACCTGCCCGCCCCGTGTAGCGCCGGCGGCTACTTCGACGGGAGGGCTGGGACGCCTCGCAGGACCTCCCCGGCCACGCCCACCGGGGAGGTCGCTGGCGTGAACTTCTTCACCATGTCGTACGATGCCTCCAACCCCTCCCCTAGGGTGCCCATGGCGTACCGGAGCGCCACGTTGGCTACCAGGTAGTCGCGACGGGCCCGGGCGAGGTTGACCCGCGCCTGGTTGAGGTTGAGGTTGGCGTCGTCGACCTCCAGCTTCGTCTTCACCCCGTACTCGTACCCCTTCTCCGCGAGGGCCAGGAGCCGCTCCGCCTGCCCGACGGTGTCGGAGATCGCCCGGACCACCTCTCCCGCCTCACGGACCGCGTTCACCGCGTCGCGGACCTGCAGCGCCACCCCGTCCAGGAGCTGCGCCTCCTCGATCCGGAGGCGGTTCTGGTCGCTCTTCACCTGGGCGACCCGGCCGCGGGTCCGGAGCCCGTCGAAGAGGGGCCAGGAGGCGAACAGCCCGGCGGACCAGGTCTTGCCGTTGGCGTCCATCCCCCCGAAGCTGGAATCCCGGTATCCGAGCGTCCCCCGCACGTCCAGCCGCGGCATGGTACCCGCCTCCGCGATCGTCACCAGTTCCTCGTTGATCCCGATCCGGTGGCGGATCTCGGACAGCTCGGGGCGGTTCGAAAGGGCGATCCCGAGGGCGCTCCCGTATTCCGGGTAGGCGGCGATCTCCACGGCGAGGTCGCCCCGCGCGTCGATCTGCCGGCCGTCCCGTCCCAGCAGGAACCGCAGCCGCTCGCGGAGCGTCAGGATCTGGTTCTGCGTCCGGACGATCGCCGGCTCCGCGTTCTCGAGGTCGACCTTCGACACCAGGACGTCGTAATCGGTCGCCGTCCCCGCGGCGTTCCGCTTCCGCGCCTCGTCGAGGAACCTCGCCTTCTGCCCCCGGTTCTGCACGGCGATGTCGTTGAGCTCCCGGGCCAGCAGGATGTCGTGGAAGACCGTGGCCACTTCCCGCAGGGCCGCCTCCCGGGACACCTTCAGCTGGTCGTCCGCCGTTGCCAGCCCGACCCGCGCCGCCCGGATCGCCGCCGTCACCTGCCCGCCCGTGTACAGGGGCTGGGCCACCCCCAGCTGCGCGTCCCACGTGGTGTTCCCCGGCGGAATGCCGAACACCTCCTGGGTGGTGTCCCACCTCCGGGATCCCTCGGCGACGGCCGTGAACTGCGGCAGCGCCGCCGCCCGCTCCTCGACGTACTTCCCCTCGAGCCCCTTCCGCAGTTCCAGGGCCTTCCGGATGTCCCGGTTGTTCTCGAGCGCGATCCGCAACGCGTCGTCCAGCGTCAGGATCTCGGCGCCCGGCGGCGCCGAAGCGGCGCGCGCCGCGGGGACGAAGGCCGCGGAGCCGGCGGCAAGGAGCAGGAGGCCGGCAATGGCCGCCTTCTGCCCGGCGCCCCACTTCCTCCGGATCCACTCCCCGAAATCGTCCAGCACCGTGTACACCACGGGCACGACGAGGAGCGTCAGGAGGGTCGAGGTGATGAGCCCGCCGATGACCGCGCGCGCCATCGGCGCCCGCATCTCGGCCCCCGCACCCAGCGCCAGCGCCAGCGGGAGCATCCCGAAGATCATGGCGAGGGTGGTCATCAGGATGGGCCGGAGCCGGGTCCGGCCGGCGGTGACGACCGCCTCCGCTCGGTCCATCCCGCGGGAGCGGAGGACCTTCGCGTAGTCGACCAGCAGGATCGCGTTCTTGGTGACCAGCCCCATCAGCATGATCAGGCCGATGAGGGACATCATGTTGATCGTGTCCCCCGTCAGGAAGAGCATCCCCGCCATCCCCACGATCGACAGGGGGAGGGAGAGCATGATGGCCAGGGGATCGATGAACGACTCGAACTGCGCGGCCAGGATCAGGTAGACGAAGATCACCGCGAGGACCAGCGCCTCCGCCATGTAGCCGAACGACTCCACCATGTCCTCCCCCTCGCCGGAGAACACCACGCGGTACCCCGGCGCCATGTTCAGCCGGGAAGCCGCCTCCCGGACCTTGCCCATCGCCTCGCCCAGCGGCAGGCCGTCCAGGTTGGCGGATATCACCACCTGACGGGTCTGGTCCCCCCGGTTGATCTCCGACGGCGT
>DASWBR010000221.1:0-5486 GCA_036390495.1 Candidatus Deferrimicrobiaceae bacterium
CCCCTCCACCGAGCACGGGCCCGCGAAGAGGGCGAGCGCCTTCCCTCCCACCGTCTTCCCCCGCACGGCGATGACCGTGTCCTCCTTCTGGAACTCCCGGCTGACGAGGCGGTAGGGGGAGAGGATCCGGAGGACCTTCTCGACGACGGGGAGACCCTCGAACGATTCGGGGTCGATCTTTCGCTCGTCGCCGATCGCGCCGATGATGGTGCGCTCGACGCCCCGGGAGATGTGGGCGGTCAGGCCGAGCGACTTGATCGCCTCCTCGATCTGCCGGACGTCCTGTTCGGTCGCTCCGCGCCTAAGTACGATGATCATGCGAATGCTCCTTTCCAGCGGGCGGGGGACACTCTACCCCTGCCGGCGTGGCGGGGGACACTCTACCCCTCCGCCCCGGGTGGAGACCAGAAACGAAGAGTGTCCCCCTAAGTAGAGTGTCCCCCTAGATCGCGCGTGGATACGAACCGAGGATCTTCATGTACTGGGACCGGGCCTTGAGCTCGTCGAGCGCCTTCGCCACCGGCTCGTCGCCGATGTGGCCCGTCATGTCGAGGAAGAAGAGGTATTCCCACGCCTTCTTCTTGACGGGGCGGGACTCGATCTTGGTCAGGTTCACCTTGTGCCGGGAGAACGGCTCGAGCATCAGGTAGAGCGCCCCCACCTCGTCCCGGGCGGAGAAGAGGACCGAGGTCTTGTCGTTCCCGGTGCGTGCCGACGCCTGCTTTCCCAGGATGATGAAGCGGGTGAAGTTGTTCGTGTTGTCCTGGATCCGTTTCCGGATGGTCTTGAGGCCGTAGATCTTCGCCGCCGCCTCTCCCGCGATCGCCGCCGCCGCCGGGTCGTCCGCCGCCAGCTCCGCCGCCCGCGCCGTGCTCTCCAAGTCGAAGACGGGCACGGAGCGCATGTTCCGCTCCAGCCACCCGCGGCACTGGGCGATCGCGTGCGGGTGGGAGTACACCTTCCGCACGTGGTCGATGTCTCCCGTGACGCTGAGGAGGTCGTGCGCCACCTCCACCAGGATCTCGCCGCAGATGAGCAGGTTGTAGTCCACGAACATGTCGAGGGTGTTGCTGACGATCCCCTCGCTGCTGTTCTCGATGGGCACCACGCCGAAGTCCGCCACCCCCCGTTCCACGGCGTCGAACACCTCGGAGAGGTTGATCTGGGCGACGTACTGCGCGCTCTCCCCGAAATGCTTCAGGCACGCCAGGTGGGTGAATGTCGCGCGGGGCCCCAGGAAGGCGACGGAGAGCGGTTTCTCGAGGGCCAGGGAGGCGGAGATGACCTCCCGGTAGATGGCCTTCAGCCCCTCGTTGGGGAACGGCCCGGGGTTCTGCCCGGTCAGCCGGCGGAGGATCTCCACCTCCCGCTCGGGGACGTAGAACTTCAGGTTCTGCTCCTCCTTGATCTTTCCGACCTCGATGGCCGCCTTCGCGCGCCGGTTCAGGAGGGACAGGATCTGGTCGTCGATCGCGTCGATCTCGGCGCGGAGCTCCTTCAGGCGGTCCTGCGTCAACCGGTCCCCCCGGCCTTCTTCCTGAGGGCCCCCATCTCCCGGAACTTCTGGTAGCGGCGCTCGAGAAGGTGGGCCGTCGGCATGTAGAGGAGCGGTGTCAGCGCCCCGACCAGCGCGCTTTTCAGGGCCTCCGCGGCCTCCTTGTGATCCCGGTGGGCGCCCCCCAGGGGCTCCGGCACGATCCGGTCGATCACGCCGAACTTCTTCAGGTCCTGCGCGGTGATCTTCATCATCTCGGCGGCCACTTCCGCCTTGGCGGTGTCGCGCCAGAGGATCGATGCGCACCCCTCCGGGGAGATGACGGAGTAGATGGCGTACTCCATCATGAGGATCTCGTCCCCCACGCCCAGCGCCAGCGCGCCGCCGCTCCCTCCCTCGCCGATGACCGCTACGACGATCGGGGTCTTCAGGTGCGCCATCTCCAGGAGGTTCCGGGCGATCGCCTCCGACTGCCCCCGTTCCTCCGCGCCGATCCCGGGAAAGGCCCCCGGGGTGTCGATGAAGGTGACGACGGGAATGTGGAACTTCTCCGCCATCTTCATGATCCGGAGGGCCTTCCGGTACCCTTCCGGGTTCGCCATGCCGAAGTTCCGGTGGATCTTCTCGTTGGTGTTCCGCCCCTTCTGCTGGCCGATGAGGAGGACCTTCTGCCCCTCCAGCTCCGCGAAACCGCACACGACGGGCGGGTCGTCGCGGAACGCCCGGTCGCCGTGGAGCTCCAGGAAGTTCTTGAAGACGAGGTTGACGTAGTCGAGCATGTACGGCCGGTTCGGGTGCCGTGCGAGCTGGGTGACCTGCCAGCGCGTGAGGTTGGAGAAGACCTCCTTGCGGATCTTCCCGATTTTTCTCTCCAGCTTCCCGATCTCCTCCCGGACGCTTTTGTCCGTTCCGTCGTCGAGGCGCTTGAGCTGGTCGAGCCGGTTCTCGAGATCCACGATGGGACGTTCGAAATCGAGATATTGGAGGATCATCCCCGCTCCCGTTTTGTGGCGTAAACCTTTATTTTAGATGGAATTACGGTCAGGACAAGAGGTTTCTGACCATTCCGGACGCCTCCCGGAGGGGATCCGGCGGGGGGAGGCGGACCAGATCCGGCTCGGCGGAGAGCCAAGTCTCCTGCCGCCTGGCGTACCGTCGGGTGTCCCGTTTCACCGCGTCGACGGCCGCCGCGAACGGGATCCCGTCCAGGATATGGGCGACGGCGTGGCGGTACCCCAGCGCCCCCATGGGCTTCAGCTCCCTGCCGTATCCTTTCGCGAGGAGCCCCCGGACCTCGTCCAGCAGCCCCTGGCGGAACATCCCTTCCGTCCGGGCGTCGATGCGTCGGTACAGCTCCTCCCGCGGCGGCCACAGGGCGAGGAAGAGGACCCGGTGCCCGCCTTTCCCCGCCGCGCCCCAGGCGACGCGGGCCCGGCTGGGGGGGATCCCGGACACGGCGGCGATCTCCAGCGCCCGGACCACCCGGAGCCGGTCGGCGGGGTGCACCCGGGCCGCGGTCTCCGGATCGAGGCGGGAGAGTTCCCCGTGCAGCGCGGCGCTCCCCTCTTCCTCCCATCGGCGGTTCAGGGCGCTCCGCACCTCCGGATCCGACGGGAGCGGGTCGAGCCCCCGCAGCACGGCGCGAACGTACATCCCCGTACCGCCGACGAGCAACGGGACGTTTCCCCGGGCCCGGATCCCCGCGATCGCCCCCTCCGCGTCCCGGACGTACCGGCCCGCGTCGTACGGCTCGTCGGGGTCGACCACGTCGACGAGGTGGTGGGGGATTTCCTCCCGGTCCGCAGGCAGAGGCTTTGCGGTCCCGATGTCCAGGTACCGGTACACCTGGAGGGAGTCGGCGTTGACGATTTCCAGCGGGAATGCCCGTGCGAGGTCCATGGCGATGGAGGATTTCCCGGAGGCCGTTGGCCCGGAGAGGACTACGAGGGGGGCCCCGATCATCTGTCGCGGCGGAACATGGCCTCGATGCGGGCGCGGGGGATGCGGACCCAGACGGGCCGTCCGTGAGGGCAGCTGTGGGCGGCCACCGCACGGTCGAGCTCGGCGAGCAGGAGGCGCGCCCGGTCCGCCGACAGGCGATCGCCCCCCCGCACCGATGCGTGGCACGCCATTCTCCACAGCTCCCGGTCGGAGTCGAAGACGTCCTTGGGGAGGGTCTCCTGGGCCCGGAGGAACTCGCACAGATCCTCCCACCACCGCCGGGCATCGAACGCGCCGAGCGCGGCCGGGCCTCCCGTCAGCCGGAGCCGCCCATCCCCCGCCGGCTCGAACAGGAACCCCGCCCTGTCGAGGAACGACTCCACCGCGGGCCGCTCGTCGCCCGACACCCCGGGGAGGTCGACCGTCTCCGCGTGCAGCCACCGCTGGACCGGCGCCTTCCCCCCGAGGTACAGGTCCTTCAGGCGGGAGAACACGATCCGTTCGTCCGCCGCGTGCTGGTCCACCAGGACGATGCCGTCGGCGCCCTCGCACACCAGGTACGTCCCCAGGACCTGCCCCACCGGGAGGAGGGCGGAGAAGAAGCTGTCCCCCGCCTCCTCCGCCTCCGGCGGCGAAAGCGGCAGCCGGGCAACGGACGGGACGGGCGCGGGGGCGCCGACGACCCCCGCAAGGCTCATGTCCGGCGCCGGTCCGGGGGGGGACCGCATCGCCCGCGGCGCCTCGCGCGGCTCCCACCGGGGGAGGGGGAAGCCGGCGCGTCCCGGCACCTCCCCCACCGCCTGCCCGATGGCGTGCCGGACCAGCTCGTTCAGGTCGCGGGGGTAGCGGAAGCGGACCTCCGTCTTCGCGGGGTGGACGTTCACGTCCGCCTCCGACGGGCTGCAGGTGACGAACAGGTAGGCCACGGGGAGACGGTCGGCCGGCAGGATCCCCCGGTACGCCTCCCGCACGGCGGCGTACAGGCCCCGATCGCGGAAGCGCCTCCCGTTGACGAAGAACCACAACCCCGCCCCCCCCGCGCGGGAGAGCTGCGGCAGCCCCGCGAGGCCGAACACGCGGAAGAACGCGGAGGATGCGTCCACGGGGGCCAGGTATTGCGCCTCGTCTCCCGCGTGCCGCCTCGCGCGGTCCAGGGCGCCCTCCCGTCCCTCGTAGTGGAACGTCCCGCGGCCGTCCGAGAAGCGGAAGGCGACTCCCTCCCCGGGGATGGCCACGCCGTGGAACACCTCCCGGAGGTGTGACAGCTCCGTCCGCTCGCTTTTCAGGAATTTTCTCCGCGCGGGAACGTTGGCGAACAGGTCGGTCACGGTGACGGTGGTCCCCGGGGGGGCACCGGCTTCCCGGACCGAGACCGCGGCACCGCCCGAAACGACGAGCTCCGTCGCGTCCGCCTGCCCTCGCGGGCGGGTGACCAGCCGCAAACGCGACACGGAAGCGATGGACGGGAGCGCCTCCCCGCGGAATCCGAAGCTTTCGATCCGTTCCAGGTCGTCCGCGGAGCCGATCTTGCTCGTCGTGTGGCGGCGGACCGCGATCTCCGCCTCCCCGCGGGTCATGCCGCACCCGTCGTCGGTCACCCGGAGGGTGAACGGGAACGGGCCCGAAACCTCCGCCTCCACGTTCGAAGCGCCGGAGTCCACCGCGTTCTCGAGCAGTTCCTTCAGCACGGACGCGGGCCGTTCGACCACCTCCCCGGCCGCGATCCGGTTGACCACCTCGTCGGGGAGGGGCCGGATGGGGCGCGTCACGCCGTGACGCCCTCCTTCGGCCCGAGAATGCGGAACTTCGGGTCCATGGCCGCGAGCCGCTCCACGATCCCGCCGTACTCGAGCTCGCTGTACGGCAGCATCGCGGGCCCGAAGAACCCCTGGCGCCGGAGATCCTCGGACTTGGCCGCCGTCTTCGTCCGGACGTATTCCCAGTACGGGTGCGCGAAGGTGTCCGCGGGCTCGGTGAACTTCCCGTCCTTCACGCAGAACGCCAGGCAAGACACGATCGGCGGACCGTCGAAGAAGGAGGTCCCCGTGTT
>DASWBR010000222.1:0-3055 GCA_036390495.1 Candidatus Deferrimicrobiaceae bacterium
GCCGCCGCGGTGATCCATACGGGGAGGCGCAGCCGGGCGAGCCGGCGGGCCGTGGCGCCGCTCCGGGTCGGCACGACGACGCCGGCGACGGACATCCTCGAAAGGATCCCCTCGATCGTCATCGCGACGAGGTCCTGCGGCTCCACGTGGCCGGAATCGATCACGGTTTGGATCGCCTCGCGGACGAACTGCCCGGCGCGGTGCGGCTCCGCCGCCTCCGCGATCGCGGCGAGGGTCCGCACCGCCTCGACCGGGTATTTCCCCATGGCCGATTCCCCGGAGAGCATCACGCAGTCGGTGCCGTCCAGGACGGCGTTGGCCACGTCGGTGGCCTCGGCGCGGGTCGGCCGGGCGTTCTCCGTCATCGATTCGAGCATCTGGGTCGCCGTGATGACCGGCTTGCCGCGGAGGTTCGCCAGGTGGACGAGACGTTTCTGCGCGATGGCGATCCGCTCGACCGGGATCTCGACACCCAGATCCCCCCGGGCCACCATGATCCCGTCCGCGGACTCCAGGATCCCGTCGATCCGGTCGAGGGCGACGGAGCGCTCGATCTTGGCGACGACGAACGGATCGTGCCCGAGGGCGCGGGCCGCTTCCCGCACCGCGCGGACGTCGTCCGCGGAGGAGACGAACGACTGGCTCACCGCGTCGACCCCGTTTTCCAGGGCGAACGCCAGGCACTCGCGGTCCCGCTCCGTGAAGGCGCCGATGCCGAGGTCGACGCCCGGGACGTTGAGACCCTTGCGCGACCGGAGCTCCCCGCCGGCCGCCACGCGGCAAACCACGTCGTTCCCCCGCACCTCCTCCACCTCGAGGCGGATGATCCCGTCGTTCAGGAAGAGCGTGTTCCCGGGCCGGACCGCCCGCGGGAGGCGCGGGAATGTGACGGAGGCGCGCGTCGCGTCGCCGGGGACGTCGTCCGTCGTCAGGGTGAACCGGTCGCCCGGCGACAGGCGGACGGGCTCCTCCGCGAGGGAGCCGATCCGCATCTTCGGCCCCGGGAGATCCGCGAGGATGGCGAGCCGCACGCCCGCGCTCCGGGAGGCGGCGCGCAGGTCTTCGATCACCCGCTGATGGCCCTCGAACGCCCCGTGGGAGAAATTCAGCCGCGCGACGTTCATCCCGGCGCGGAGGAGCTGCTCCATGACCGCCGGGGAGTCGGACGCCGGTCCGATGGTGCAGACGATCTTGGTCCTGTGGGCGGGAAACTTCACGCTCCTACCCGAACATCCGGGCCAGGTAGGTCCGGAGGTCCCCCTCCAGGTTCCGCTCGAAGCCGCCCCGGTACACGATCGTCGTGGCGATCTCCGCGGCGAGGATCGCGGCGAGGTACTTCGGGGGGAGGTTGCGGACCCGGCTCCGGTACTTCGGGTGCTCGCGGACGAACGCCGGCAGGTGGGCCAGGATGGCGTCCCGGAAGGGTCGGGACAGGGCGAGCTCCGGCCGGTCCCGGAAGAAGTCGAACAGCTGCGAGTAGTGCCCGTTAATCTCCCAGCTCAGGGCGTTGGAGATCTCGGTGTACGGGGTCTTCCCGCCGGATTCCTTCCGGCGCCGGAAGATCAGCTCCGCCTCGTCCCCCGCGCGCTTCTCCAGGATGGCGAGGACGTCCCGGACGTACTCCTCCTTGTGGTCGAGGAACTCCTTCTCGCGCATCAGGAGGTTCGCGATGATCTCGTACGAGGAGGAGATCACGCCGCACTTGTTCGCGGAGGCGTCCCGCAGGATCACCGTGCCGCTCTCCTGGAGCTTCCCCCGGGCCTCCGGCGTGATGAAGGAGTTCGCCCCTTCCACGATCACCGGGGCCGACGGGGCGCCGTCCTCCGCCAGGTACCGCTTCCAGTTCGAGCCGTCGATCGTCTCGGGCCGGCCCCCCGCCGGGATGAACAGGTCCGCCTTCACGGAGAAGGGGAGGGAGTCGAACTCCTTGTGGAACTCGTCCATGGTGACCCACCGTTCGACCACGCCCTGCCCGGTGCATTCCAGCCTCCGGAACAGCTCGCGCAGCCCCTCGGATTTCCGGACGTTCCGGTACACCAGGAAGCCGCCTGGGGAGAGGCGGTGCGGGTCGAACGCGTCCACGTCCTCCTTGAGCAGGATCCGGGAAAGTTCCGTCCGGTCCGCCCCGGCCGGATCGTACAGCGCCCCCGTCCCGTCGAGCACCAGCCGGATGGCCACTTTGGGGCACCGTTCCAGAAGGATCCTCATGGCGTTTCCCGCCACGTCGCCGTTGGTGCCGCCGGTGAACTTGACGGAGAACGGGTCTTTCCGGACGTCGATCCCGCGCTCCCGCATGGCGACCTCGGCGAACTTGACCACGCCGGTGGAGGTGACGCCGTACTCCTTGTGGTTGATCCCCACCTCCTTGCTCGACATGATGCCGATCCCCAGGATGTAGCCGCGCTGGCGGGAGAGGGCCGCGATCGACTCGATCATGGAGTCGTGCATGTTCTCGTCGGGACCCAGTTCGATCGGCTCGTCCTCGCAGTAATAGTCCACCACGCGCGGGTCCTTCGCCTTCCCGCCCTCCGTGACGAAGATGTCGAGGAACGCCTGGATGAAGCACCATTGCACCTTGTAGAGCCGCTGGGTCATCCGCTCCCGGGTTTGCACCCCCGGGGCGTTCATCACCACCACCATCTTCGAGCCGCCTTCGTAGATGTCCTTGTTCTTCAGGTGCTGGGTGTGGGCGAGGACGTAATTCTCGCGGAAGAGGGAGTTCGCGGCGGTGACGAAGTCGTCCCGGTTCCCCGCGATGATCGTGCGCCAGCCGCCCCGGGCGATGTCGGAGAAGCCGATGTGGAACCCCACCCCGTGGCGGCCGTAGAAGAAGGTGACCCGGAAGGGGCGCTCCGGGGGGAGGTCCGAGGTGAAGTCGGGCCCCAAATCGGCGAGGTACGCCGGGTCGAGGCGGAAGGCGAGGGCGTGCTTCTCCGGGACGAAGAAGTTGGTCTTGAGGGTCCGCCGGATGAAGAACAGGGTGCACCGGAAGACCGACCGGCGGAAATCGTCGAGCATCTTGTGCCCCGTGTTGTGCGTCTCGACGGCCCGGGTG
>DASWBR010000223.1:0-1715 GCA_036390495.1 Candidatus Deferrimicrobiaceae bacterium
CAAGGGGGCGGCGGCGCAGGCGAAGGCGGAGAACGTCCTCACCGAGTCGCTGAAGAGCCTCTTCGCCGTGGTCGAGAATTACCCCGAGCTGAAGGCGAACCGGAACGTGGCGTCCCTCCAGGAGGAGCTGACCGCGACGGAAAACAAGATCTCCTTCGCCCGGCAGTTCTACAACGACTCCGTGATGACGTACAACAACGCCACCCAGTCGATCCCGAGCAACCTCGTCGCCTCGTTCTTCAACTTCGCCCCGGAAGCGTACTTCGAGACGGAGCCGGGGAGCCGGGCGGTCCCGAAGGCGGACCTGCGGTAGCACCCGGTTGACGGCAGGCGTGACGCCCACCGGCCCGCCCTGCCCGAAGTGCGGCGCCCCGAACCGGGCCGGCTCGGACATCTGCTACCTTTGCCAGAGGCCGCTCTCCGCGGGAGCCCGCCCGGCGGAGGCGGTACCCCCGCCTGTCGCCGACGGCGGGATGGCGGCGCAAGGGAACGCCCTCGTCGCGGAGGCAACGCCTTCCGTGCAGGAACGTCCCGCCCTCCGGCCGATCCCGATGCTCCTGTTCACCGAGGCGGCCCGTCACAACGTCCGGCTCTCCGCCCTCCTCTTCCTCACCCTCTTCCTGGTGTTCTTCCTCCTCGGGACGGCCATCGGCGGCGCGTACGGCGATGCACCGGCCGGCCTGCTCCTCGCATTCGTCCTGTTCGCGATCCTCGGCATCACGGCGTATTTCAACGGCTCGGCCATCGTCCTGTCGGTGCACGAGGCCAAGGAGGCGGACCCGGAGGCGTACCGGCAGCTTCGGAACGTGGTCGAGGAGATGGCGATCGCCGCCGGCGTCCCGTCGCCGAAGGTTTACGTGATCCATTCCGCCGGGATGAACGCCTTCGCCGCGGGCCGGCGCCCGGAAGAGGCGTCCGTCGCCGTCACCACCGGGCTCCTCGAGCAGCTCACCCGGGAGGAACTCCAGGGGGTGGTCGCCCACGAGCTGGCGCACGTCAGGAGCCGGGACACGCTGTACAACGTCTGCGCCGCGGTCCTCGTTGGCGCGGTGGCGCTCCTTTCGGACCTGTTCCTCCGGGGAACCCTATGGGGGCGGCGGGGCGGAACGTCCTCCGGCCGGGGCGGAAGCGGGGGACGGGGGAACGCGGCGTTCTTCGTCCTCGCCCTCCTGCTCGCGATCCTCGCGCCCCTGGCCGCGAAGCTGCTGCAGATGAGCATCTCCCGCCAGCGGGAGTACCACGCGGACGCGGCGGCCGCAGGCTTCACGAGGAACCCGCTGGGGCTGGCCTCCGCCCTCGAAAAGATCTCCATGGGAGGCGCGCACGTCCCGGGGGAGAACCGGGGGACGCAGCACCTGTTCATCGTCAATCCGTTGCGGGATTTCGGGCCCGACTCCTCGGCGCTGATGTCGACGCATCCCCCGACTTCCCAACGCATCCAACGGCTGAGGGCCATGGCCGGGGTCGCCTGGGGGGACATTCCTGGTGCAGACGCGGGATGAAGGGGAGGAGTGTACCCCGCCAAAAACCTGCGAGGGAGAAAAGATGCCGAGAATCGTGACCATCTTCGGGAAGGACACCTGACCGTACACCACCAACGCTCGTAGGGACTACGAGAAGGCCGGCGCCGAGGTGGTCTACCGGAACGTGCAGAAGGAAGCCGCCGCCATGACCGAGATGCTCGCCATGACGAAGGGGCGCCGGGACGTCCCGGT
>DASWBR010000224.1:0-2242 GCA_036390495.1 Candidatus Deferrimicrobiaceae bacterium
GGCGCGGGGGGCCGCCCTCGCGCGCCTCCCGGCGCCGCACGTCTTCGAGGCGTTCGTGTACGGCCCGTCGGGGAGCCGGGTGGAGTACTGTATCCTCCTGCGGATCCGGCGCCCGGACGGGACGCTCGTCGCGCAGTGGAGGAACCGGGAGGGCGGGGGGAACTGGAGCCTGACGCTCTAGATCGACTTCATCGCCGATAGCAGCGCGGCGATCTCGTCGTCCGTCCCCACGGTGATGCGGAGGCACCCCGCAAGGCGCGGGGTGTCGAAATGCCGCACGAGGATCTTCCGCCGCTTGAGGGCCTCGTAGACGGGGCGGGCCGATCCGCCCCGGCTGCGCCGCGCGAGGACGAAATTGCTCTGCGACGGGAACGGTGCGAAGCCCACGCCCGGCAGGGCGGCGACCAGGGTCCCCCGCGTCCTCCGGATCCTCCCGACGTTCCGCTCCATCCAGGCGACGTCCGCAAGGGCGGCCGCCCCGGCCGCGATGGAGAGGCGGCTGAGGTTGTAGGAATCCTTCACCTTGTTCAGCCCCTCGATGATGCGCGGGTGGGCGAATCCCAGCCCGATGCGCAATCCGGCCAGCGAGAACGACTTGGACAGCGTCCGCAGGACGATCACGTTCTTCCGTTCCCGGGCCAGCGGGAGTGCGGTCTCCTCCCCGAAATCCGCGTACGCCTCGTCCACCACCAGAACCCCGGGGATCGCGTCGGCGAGCGCCGCGAGGCTCCGGACCGGCGCCGGGGTGCCGGAGGGGGAGTTGGGGCTCGCCACCACGGTGACGCGCGCTTTCTTCCGGGCGAGGGCCGGGGGAAGGGAGTAATCCTCCGGGTACGGAACGCCGACGAGCCGGCCCCCCTGGATCCGGACCAGCGTGTCGTAGAGCGTGTACGTGGGCATCGGGCACGCGAGGGTGTCCCCCTCCCCGACGAAGGCCTTCATGACCATCGCGAGCAGGTCGTCCGACCCGTTCCCCGCGATGATCTGCGGGAGGTCGAAGCCGTAGGTCTGCGCGGCCTGGCGGCGCAGCCGGACGGCCCCGGGGTCTGGATACAGCCGCACCGGGTCCCCCAGCTCCGCGAGCACCGCCTCCCGGACCTTCGGCGACGGCGGGTACGGGTTCTCGTTCGTGTTCAGCTTGATGTACCCGGAATCCTGCGGCTGCTCGCCGGGGACGTACCCTTCCATCCGGGCGATGTTCCTGCGGAAGACGACGCTCATCCGCCCCCTCTCCTTCGCGGGAGCCTCGCCCCGAGCCGCTCCCACGCCGGCACGGACCGCTTCACCATCTCCGGGGAGACGCAATACGCCAGGCGGAAGTGGCCGGCCCGGCCGAAACCGGTTCCCGGGACCACCAGGATCCCTTCCTCCCGCGCTGCGCCGAGGAACTCCATCTCGTCCGGGAACGGGGAGCGCGGGAACAGGTAGAAAGCCCCCCCCGGCGGCACGACGTCTATCCCCGCGCGCCCCAGGGCGCCGAGAAGCACGTCCCGGTTCGCCTGGTACACGGAGACGTCCGCGGGAAGATCCTGGAACTTCGCGACCGCGAGCTGGAAGAGCCCGGGGGCGTTCACGAAGCCGAGCACCCGGTTGCAGAAGACGCACGCCTCGGCCAGCTCCGCGGCGTCTGCTGCGCGGGGGGACACGGCGAGGTACCCGATCCGCTCCCCGGGGAGGTTCAGATCCTTGGAATGGGAATACGCCACCACGGTGTTCCGGACCCTCGTCACCGGCTCCGCGTACGCCACTCCCCCGAAAACGACTTTCCGGTACGGTTCGTCGGAGATCACGTAGACCGGACCGCCGGTCCGGGACTCCGCCCCCCGGAGGAGGCGGTCGAGCCCCTCGAGATCCGCCGCGGGGTAGACGGCGCCGGTCGGGTTGTTCGGGGTGTTCAGCAGGATCGCCCGCGTCCTCCTGGTGAGGGCCCGCTCCAGGGCGGGGAGGTCGAGCTGGAAACGCGCGTCGGTCTCGGCGACGACGGGCACCCCTCCCGCGTTGCGGATGTAGAAGATGTACTCCACGAAGTACGGGGCCAGGATGACCACCTCGTCCCCCGGCGACAGGAGGGCCCGCAGGGCGACGTTGATCGCCCCCGCCGCGCCCACGGTCATGATCACGTGTTCCGCCGAGAACGGAAGGCCCGTGGACCGCGCCAGGGAGTCGGCCACGGCCGTCCGGACATCCGGAAATCCGGGAGGCGATCCGGGCCGGGTCGTGGATCCGGAAGATGTTCGAGGAG
>DASWBR010000225.1:0-15916 GCA_036390495.1 Candidatus Deferrimicrobiaceae bacterium
GAAGGTGGAGGAAGGGGATATCTTCCGGATGTGCCAGGCGAAGGATCTCCCGATCCGGGACTGGGTGAAGCTTGCCGTCAAGAGGGTGAAGGCGACCGGCGCTCCCGCCGTTTTCTGGCTGGACAAGGACAGGGCGCACGACGCGCAGATCATCCGGAAGGTCGACCGGTACCTGAAGGATCACGATACGAAGGGGATGGAGTTCCATATCCTTCCCCCCATCGAGGCGATGAAATTCTCGCTCGAACGGTTCCGGGCGGGGAAGGACACGATCTCCGTTACCGGGAACGCGTTGCGCGATTACCTGACCGACCTGTTTCCGATCATCGAAGTGGGGACCAGCGCGAAGATGCTGTCGATCGTCCCCCTCCTTGGGGGCGGTGGGCTGTTCGAGACGGGAGCCGGCGGCTCGGCGCCGAAACACGTCCAGCAGTTCGTGAAGGAAGGGTACCTGCGGTGGGATTCCCTCGGGGAGTTCTCGGCGTTCTCGGCGTCCCTGGAGCACCTCGGGAATGCGTTCGGGAACCCGAAGGCGCTCGTCCTGGCGGAGACGCTGGACCAGGCGATCGGCAAATTCCTGGACAACAACAAGTCGCCCGCCCGGAAAGTGGGGCAGATCGACAACCGGGGGAGCCACTTCTACCTCGCGCTGTACTGGGCGGAGGCGCTCGCCGCGCAGGACAAGGACAAGGAGCTCAAGGCGCGGTTTGCCGGCGTGGCGAAGAAAATGGCGGAGAACGCGGCGAAAATCGACCAGGAACTGCTGGCCGCCCAGGCGAAACCGATGGACATCGGCGGCTACTACGATCCGGATCCTGTGAAGACGTCGAAGGCGATGCGCCCCTCCCCGACCTTCAACGCGATCATCGACTCGATCGCGTAACGGCTGGACCGACAGGCCACGGGAACGAGAAGGGCCGGGGAGGCGACTCCCCGGCCCTTCGCATTTCGGCCGGAACAGGGAGGCATGATGAACCTTCCGCGGATGAAGAATTCCCCGACGGCGATGATTCCTTGAGACGGCACATCCGGGCCATCGCGTTCGTTACGGCGGTCTGCGTGTCCGCCTGTGGTTCGATCCCTCTGGACGCGGCCGCGATGGTTGTCGGGGCCCTCGCTGCCTCCCCGGCGGACTCGCGGTTCGCCTCTCCTGCCGACAACGGGGCCGTCACCGGGGAAACGGCAGCCGGCGGGGAATCCATCGCCTCCTCGTGGTCCAGGGCGATCGTGCTCCTCCTCATCATCGTGATCGTCATCCTGCTGATCTATCGAACCTACAAGGGGTGGAAACCGACGATCTCGTGACAGGATGGAATCCGCTGTGCGGGGCTCGCGGATCGCCCGGTGTCCCGAGTCGGGAAAAGTGTCGCGGGTGGGGAGGAGGGGGTCGACCGCCTGGGCCTCCGCCCATCCAGGCCTACGGCCTTAGCGACGGGGCTCGGATCTTCCGCGCTCCCGTGCGTCGCGCTTTTCCCCGCTACTCGCTCGGCGATCCTCGCCCGTTCGACCCCCTCCATGAGCACCAAGCTCCAACGAATAAGGCCGACCACCTGGTCGGCCTTTGCGAGTCGCTTGGTGCCGGAGGAGGGGGTCGAACCCTCACGTCCTTGCGGACACGGGATTTTGAGTCCCGCGCGTCTGCCAGTTCCACCACTCCGGCTTTCGGGCGAGCGCCCGGATTTCCGTTATACACCGGTTCCCGTCCCGATTCCAATATCCCGGAAGGGCCCGCCGCCGGGGTGTTTTCCCTCCCCGACCGCGGGAAGCCGCGAGTATAATGGGCGCGATGAACCCCGTCGACGTCGCCCTCGCGGCAATCTGCCTGTGGTTCGCCATCGCGGGGATCCTCCACGGCCTGGTTCGCCAGCTCGTCGCCCTCGGGGGGATCCTGGCGGGGCACATGCTGGGGATCCGGTATTACCCCGCGGCGCAGAAAGCACTGGAGCTTTCCTTCCCGCACTCCGAGGTGGCCGGCTACGCCGTCGTCTTCCTCGCCGTCCTCATCGCGGTCCGGCTGATCGGCGGCCTGGTGGAGGGGAGGATCCGGGGGTCGAAGCTTTCCGGGATGGACCGGCTGGCGGGATTGGCCGTCGGGCTGCTGAAGGGAGCGCTCCTGTCGGTCCTTCTCGTCTTCCTGCTCGTGGTGCTGCTTCCCCGGGACTCCCGCGTCCTGCGGGGGTCGAAGGCAGCCCCCACGGCGATCGCGGCGGGGCGGTGGCTGGCCGGGGTGTTCCCGGATAAGCTCGCGGAGCCGTTCCGGGAGAAGGCTCCCCCCCGGTAGTTCCGCATCGCGGCACCTCCCTACTCCCCCCGGATCGCCTTCCGCGACGTCTTGATGGCGCACAGGTCGGCGCACATCGTGCACACCGCCTCGTCGACGGTGGGGAGGTCGCCACCCCGCAGGGCGCGGGCGCGCTCCGGGTCGAGGGAGAGGTCGATCTGCGCCTTCCAGTCCAGCGCGCGCCGGGCGTCCGCCATCCGGTTGTCCCGGTCCATGGCTCCGCGGAGCCCCCGGGCGATGTCGGCGGCGTGGGCGGCGATCTTCGCCGCCACCACACCCTCCCGCACGTCCTCCACAGGCGGCAGCCGCAGGTGCTCGGAAGGGGTGACGTAGCAGAGGAAGTCCGCCCCGTGCCACGCGGCGATCGCGCCGCCGATGGCCGAGGTGATGTGGTCGTACCCCGGCGCGATGTCCGTGACGAGGGGGCCGAGGACGTAGAACGGCGCCCCGTGGCACAGCCGCTTCTGGAGCGCCATGTTGGCGGCGATCTGGTGCATCGGCACGTGGCCGGGCCCCTCGATCATCACCTGGACGTCCCGCTCCCAGGCCCGCTCCGTCAGTTCCCCCAAGGTCATCAGTTCGTGGACCTGCGCCCGGTCGGTGGCGTCCGCGAGGCAGCCGGGCCGGAGCCCGTCTCCGAGGGAGATGGTGATGTCGTACTCACGGCAGATGTCGAGGAGGCGGTCGTACTGCTCGTAGAACGGGTTCTCCTTCCCGTGGTACCCCATCCACTCCGCCAGGAGCGACCCCCCGCGGCTGACGATGTCGAGGCGACGACCCTCCCGGACCAGGCGCTCGAGGGCCCCCCGGGTCACGCCGCAGTGGACGGTCATGAAGTCGACCCCGTCCTCCGCCTGCTTCTCGATCCCCGCGAAGAAGTCGTCGGCCGAAAGCTCCACCCACGACTTTCCGCGGAGGTTGCCGTCCGCCGCCGCCTGGTACACCGGCACGGTCCCAACGGGGACGGGGCACCCGGCCAGGATCGCGCGCCGGATCCCGTCGATCGGTCCGCCGGTGGAGAGATCCATCACCGCGTCGGCCCCGGCCGCGACCGCGACGCGCATCTTCTCGAGCTCGAGCTCGAGGCTTGCGCGGTCCCTCGAGGATCCCACGT
The DNA here is from genome assembly GCA_036390495.1 of Candidatus Deferrimicrobiaceae bacterium. Taxonomy (GTDB): domain Bacteria; phylum Desulfobacterota; class Deferrimicrobia; order Deferrimicrobiales; family Deferrimicrobiaceae; genus JAGGAJ01. Next base: position 3,396 of record DASWBR010000225.1, read on the forward strand.
TGGCGTTCACCTTGGCGGAGAGCCCCTCCCCGATGGCCACGGGCCGGATCTCCCGGCGCTTCCGGTTCCTCGGGATGACGGCCCTCCCGGAGGCGACGAGTTCCCGGAGCAGCGAAGGGGACACCCCCTCGGTTTCCGCGGCCCGTACGATCTCCGGAGCCGGTTCCCCGTTCCGCGCGCGTCGCATCAGCGTCATGTCGTGCCTTCCTTTCCCCGGCTCTCCGTTCGTTCCCTTCCCGCGGATTCCCCGATGCTCCGGCCCAGTTCCCGTGCCGCCGCGAACGGGTCCGTCGCCCCGAGGATCGCCCCGATGGCGCCGATCCCCCACGCCCCCGCCGCGAGGATCTCCCGGGCATTCCCGGCGCCGACCCCGCCGAGGGCGAACACCGGTAGGCGGGACGCGGCGCACGCCGCGCGGAGCGCCCCGACCCCCACCGGCGGGCCGTACGCGGCTTTCGACGGGGTGGGGTACACGGGCCCGAACGTGACGAAGTCCGCTCCCCCCTCGCAGGCCGCCGAAAGCTCCCCGAGGTCGTGCGTCGAACAGCCGATCAGCTTCCCCGGGCCGAGGAGGCGTCGCGCCTCGCCGGGCGGGACGGATGCGACCCCCAGGTGGACGCCGTCCGCACCCGCCGCGACGGCGACGTCGATGCGATCGTTGACCAGCAGATGCGCTCCGTGCCGGGACGTGAGACCCCGCAGGACGACCGCCAGTTCGTACAGCTCCCGGCCGGGGAGGTCCTTCTCCCGCAGCTGCACGGCCCGGACGCCTCCCTCCAGGGCGCGACCCACCGCCGCAGGGAGGTCGCCCCCCGCGGCCCGGCGCCGGTCGGTGACCAGGTAGAGGCGGAAGTCGACCGCCAACCGGCCCTCCCGGTACCCTAGAAGAACGTGCCGTCCAGCGGCGAGGAGGCGGTGGCGTACAGCTTCTTCGGGATCCGCCCCGCGAGGAACGACTTGCGTCCCGCGGAGACCGCCTCCCGCATCGCCCCGGCCATCAGGATCGGGTCCCTCGCCCCCGCGATCGCCGTGTTCATCAGCACCCCGTCGCACCCCAGCTCCATCGCGACCGCGGCGTCCGACGCCGAGCCGACCCCGGCGTCCACGATGACGGGCACCTTCACGGTCTCGAGGATGATCTTGATGTTGAACGGGTTGCGGATCCCCAGGCCGGAGCCGATCGGCGCCGCCAGCGGCATCACCGCCGCGCACCCCGCGTCCTCAAGCTTCCTCGCCATGATCGGGTCGTCGTTGGTGTACGGGAGGACGATGAAACCGTCCCGGACCAGGCGTCTCGCGGCGGAGAGGAGGGCCTCCGTGTCGGGGAAGAGCGTCTTCTCGTCCCCGATCACCTCGAGCTTCACCATGCTGGACATCCCCGCCTCGCGGGCGAGGTGGCACGTGCGCACCGCGTCGTCCTCCGTGTAGCACGCCGCGGTGTTCGGCAGGAGGGTGTACCGCTTCGGGTCGACGTGGTCGAGGAGCGACTCCTTCGTGCGGTCGAGGTTGACGCGCCGGACGGCGACCGTGACGATCTCCGCGCCGGACGCCTCCAGGGCGCGGACCATGGTCGGGTAGTCGGGATACTTCCCCGTCCCCACCAGCAGCCGCGACCGGAACGTCTTCCCCCCGATGGTCAGCGTGTCGCCCATGTTGCTCTACCCCCCTCCCACGAAAGTGACGATTTCCAGGCGATCCCCTGCCGCGAGCTCGGTGGAGTCGTAGTCGGGCTTCCGGACGATCTCCCGGTTGCGCTCGACCGCCACACGGGTCGGGGGCAGGGCGAGCTCCCGGAGGAGCGAGGCCACCGTCTGCCCCGGCGCGATCTCCCGCGGCTGCCCGTTCACCACGATGACCACTGCCCCCGCTCCTCCCTCAGAAATGCAGGTCCCGCTCCCCGGAGAGGACGCGGGCGAGCATGCGGTCGAACTCCTCCCGCACGGGGGAACCGTCGAGATCCCGCCGGCCCTCCTCGACCGCGGCGAGGCATTGCCGCCGCAGCTCCGCGTCGTCCGTTCCGGTGGCGTACTCCGCCAACGTCAGGAGCGCGTTGGGGAGGCAGAATCCCCGGATGTGGCCGTCGAGCGCCATCTCCGTGAAGGTGTCCCCCGTCCTGTGGCGGCGGTAGCAGCTGGTGCAGAGGGACGGGAGGTACCCCCGGCGGAGGACCGCCCGGACGATCTCCCCGATGGGCCTACGGTCGTCCACCTCGAACTGCTCCGACTCCCGCCGCCGGACGCCGTCGCCGTAACCCCCCGGATCGGTCCGGGACCCCGCGCTGATCTGCGACGCGCCGATGTCGAGGCACCGCTCCCGGAGGGCCGCGGGCTCCCGGGTCGACACGACGACCCCCGCGGAGGGGACGGCGAGGCGGTAGATCGCGACGACCCGCTCGAACTCCGCGTCGGTCACCGGAAACGGCGCCAGGGACAGGGGGGCGCCGAATGCCCGCTTGAAACGCGGCACCGAGATCGTGTGCGGGAACGTTCCGAACGACTCGTGGAGGTGCTCCGCGTGCCGGATCACGGAGAGGACCTCGAACCGCCAGTCGTGCAGGCCGAGCAGCGCCCCGATTCCCACGTCGTCGAATCCCGCCGGGATCGCGCGGTCCATGACCGACAGGCGCCACGCGTAGTCCGCCTTCGCTCCCGAGGGGTGCACCCACGCGTACGTCTCCGGGTGGTACGTCTCCTGGAAGCACTGGTATACGCCGGCCCCCGCCTCTTTCAGCGCCCGGAACGATTCGATGGCCATCGGGGCGGCGTTCACGTGCAGGATGCGCATCCCCGTGTCCCGGTAGATCGCCCGAAGCACCGCGGTGAGATACTCCACCTTCGTCCTCCCCGGGTGCTCGCCCGCGACGAGGAGGAGCCTTTGGTACCCCATCCGCTCGAGGTGGCGGGCCTCCGCCACCGCCTGGGCGGGGGACAGGGTGATCCGGAGCGCCCCTTGGTTTTCCCGGCGGAATCCGCAATACAGGCAGCTGTTGCTGCAGTCGTTCGAAAGGTACAGGGGGGCGAAGAGGACGATTCGCTTCCCGAAGACCTCCTCCCGGACGGCGCGCGCCATGCCGGCCGCCGTCTCCCACACCATCAAGTCGTCCGTCGCGAGCAGCCTCGCGGCCTCGTGGAGGAGGAGCCTCCGGCGGGCGGAGAGGGACCGCAGGAGCGCGAACGCCTCGCGGCGCCGGAACGGCTTCGCCGCGCGCATCAGGCGGTGGATCGCGTCCGCGTCCACCGGTGCGACCGGCCGGCTTGTCGGGGAACCCTGGGGCAGCATGGGCCGTTTAATCCCTCCCGGAAATGAAAAACCGCGCCAGGGGTCTGGCACGGTTCGAAGAGCACCACGCTCCCTGCGCCGGCATTACCCGGGTCAGGTTCAACGGGTTGCCCGCCGCCGCGGCGGCAGGCTCTCAGCGAAAAGCACCCCTGGCGGCTTTGAACCATGATACGGCCGCCCGGAGCGCATTGTCAAACCCCCGCGACCTTTACTTGACCGAGGGGGTGGGGTAGACTTCTCGAAACATACAAGGGGTTTCCTCGAGGTCCCCGGTTGGCCCGACCCACGGTGGCGGAGATTTCCCTCTCCGCCCTTCAGCAGAATTTCCAGACCCTTCTCGACCTGCTCCCCCGCTCGACGGGAATCCTCGGCGTGGTCAAGGCGAACGGGTACGGACACGGAGCCGTTCCCGTCGCCCGCGCCCTCGAGGCGGCCGGAGCGAGGATGCTCGGCGTCGCCACCGTGGAGGAGGGGGTCGAGCTTCGCCGGGCGGGTATCCGGGTTCCGCTCGTGGTCCTGGGCGGGGTGGACCCGCCCCAGGCGGGGGAGGCGCACGCCCACGGGTTGTCGGCGGTGCTCTTCGACCGCGGACAGGCCGGATATCTGGCCCGGGAGGCCGGGAAGACCGGCCGGCCGTTCCCGGTGCACGTGAAGGTGGACACCGGCATGGGGCGTCTGGGGATCCTTCCCGGGGAGGTGGCTGGCCTCCTCCGGGATCTTCCGCGAGAGCCCGGGATCCGCCTGGAGGGGTGGATGACGCACCTCTCCTCCGCGGACGGGCCGGCCGCCGGGGACCGGGTGGACACGCTGGAGCAGTTGCGCGTTTTCTCGGAGGGCCTGCCTGCGATGCGCTCCGCCTTCGGGAAGGACGTGGCCGTCCACGCGCTGAACAGCGCGGGGGTCCTGGGGTACCGGGAAGAGCCGTTCGACCTGGTCCGCCCGGGGATTTCCCTCTACGGGTGCTCCCCCCTGCCCGAGGACGCGGGCGTCTCCCTCCGGCCGGTGATGCGCATCGTGACCCGGATCGTATCCCTCAAGGAGCTTCCGGACGGGCACGGCGTCAGCTACAACCGGCGGTACCGGTGCAGCGGGGCGCGGTCGGTGGCCGTGGTGCCCGTCGGGTACGCCGACGGATACCGCCGGGGCCTTACCGGACAGGCGCGGGTGGCGGTTGCGGGGCGGACCGCCCCCGTGGCGGGGACCATCTGCATGGATCACACCGTGATTGACGTGACGGGGATCCCCGGGGTCGGGATCGGTACCCCGGTGGAGGTGATGGGGGGGGACTCCCTGTCCGCCTGCGAGATGGCGCGTCTCTGCGGCACGATCCCGTACGAGATCCTCACCCAGGTGGGGTCGCGCATCCCGAGGGTCGTCGTTGGCTGAGCAGGGCGATCGCGCCCCCGCGGCCCGCGCTGCCGCCCGCGTCGCCGAGCACCTCGGAGAGCGGGTCTACGCCATGGTGCAGGAGCTGGGGGCGATCTTCACCCTCTTCCTGCAGTTCCTCTCCTGGGTGCTCCGGCCCCCCTCCGAGATCCGAAGCATCCTCAAGCAGATGGAGGAGGTGGGGGTGCGGTCGATGCCGGTGGTCCTGGTGACCGCCACCTTCACCGGCATGGTCCTCGCCCTCCAGAGCTATTCCGGGTTCCAGCGCTTCCAGGCGACCAGTTTCGTGGGATCCGTGGTGGCCCTCTCCATCACCCGAGAGCTGGGGCCCGTGTTCGCCGGGCTGATGGTCTCCGGGCGCGTGGGGGCGGCGATGGCCGCCGAGCTGGGGACGATGAAGGTCACCGAGCAGATCGACGCCCTGGTGACGCTGGCCACCAACCCCGTGAAATACCTCGTGGTGCCGCGCGTGGTGGCCGCCACCCTCGTCCTCCCCGTCCTGGTCGTCTTCGCGGACCTCGTGGGGATCCTCGGGGGCTATTTCGTCTCGGTCTACCTGCTGGGCGCCAATCCCTACGTCTACGTCGCGAAGACGTACCAGTACCTGGAGCTCAAGGACATCTACACCGGCCTGGTCAAGGCCTCCGTCTTCGGAATGCTGATCGCCCTCATCTCCTGCCACCACGGCTTCGTCGCCGAGGGAGGCGCCGAGGGGGTCGGCCGCGCAACCACCCGGGCGGTGGTGGCCTCCTCGATGATGGTCCTCATCTCGGACTACTTCATGACCTCGTTCATGTTCTGATCCGGCAGGGAGACGGATTCCCGGTGATCGAGATACGCGGTCTGTCCAAGCGGTTCGGGAAGAAGGTGGTCCTCGACGGTCTCGACCTGACGGTGCCGAGGGGGAAGAACACCGTCGTCATCGGCGGCAGCGGCACGGGGAAGTCCGTGCTGATCAAGTGCGTGGTCGGCCTGCTGCGACCCGACGCCGGGGAGATCCGGATCGACGGCGAGGACGTGACGAAGATGGACGAACGCGAGCTGGTGCGGGTGCGCCGCAAGTTCGGGATGCTCTTCCAGGGCGCCGCCCTCTTCGACTCCCTGAACGTCGGGGACAACGTCGCCTTCGCACTCCGGCGGCTAAAGCTGTATCCGGAGCGCCAGATCCGGGAGGTGGTGGAGGAGAAGCTGTCGATGGTGGGGCTCCGGGACATCCAGCGGCTGATGCCCGCGGAGCTTTCCGGCGGGATGAAGAAGCGCGTGGGACTGGCCCGGGCGATCGCCTCGGAGCCCGACTTCCTGCTCTACGACGAGCCGACCACCGGGCTGGACCCCATCATGGCCGACGTGATCAACGACCTGATCGTCTCCCTCCGCGAGTCTCTGGGGGTGACCTCCATCTCCATCACCCACGACATGGCCAGCGCATACAAGATCGCGGACTACATCGCCATGCTGTATAAAGGTAGAATCGTCGAGGTGGGCACACCGGCGGAGATCCGCGCCACGTCGAACCCGGTGGTCCGCCAGTTCGTCGAGGGGCGGGCCCAGGGGCCCATCACGGCGGAGAGCGAGGAGTTCGTCCGGTTCGTCCACAGGTCGGGCGAAAGGGCGGAAAAGGAGGAAGGTCACTGATGTCCAGGGAGGCCCGCGTCGGGATCTTCGTCCTGCTGGGACTGTTGGTCCTCACGTATTTCACCTTCCGCGTCAGCAAGTGGGGGCTGATCGCCGAGAGAGGGTACAAGCTCACGGTCGACTTCGAGACCGCCGCGGGGCTGGAGCCGAAGGGAGACGTGAAGATGGCGGGCGTCCCCATCGGCAAGGTCGAGGACATCCAGCTCGCGGGGAACCGGGCGCGCCTGGTGCTGCGGATCCGCCCCGAGGTGCAAATCCCCGTCGACTCGGTGGCCTCCATCCAGACGCAGGGGCTCCTGGGGGAGAAGTACGTGGAGCTCCTGCCGGGGAAGGACACCCAGCGCACGCTTCCCGCGGGCGGTCAGGTGACCAACACCCTCAGCCCGACGAACCTCGACGCCATCGTCCGGAAAGTGGAGGGAATCAGCGAGGACGTGAAGAAGTTCACGGCGACCCTCGCGGAGACGTTCGGGACGGAGGAGGGGAAGCAGGCGCTGGGGGACATCCTGCGGGACGTGCGGGCCACCACGGCGTCCCTGCGGACGGTGGTCCAGGGGAACGAGGAGCGGTTCGACCGGATCCTCGCGAACATCGACCGGCTCTCGGGGGACCTCTCCGACATCTCCTCCGCGAACAAGGAGGACGTCCGCGTCGCCATCGCCAACCTGCGCGCCTTCTCCGAGACGCTGAAGACCGAGACGCCCGCCCTGGCCCGCAAGCTCGAGGCGATGAGCGACAACGTGAGCGTGGTGGTGGGGGAAAACCGGGAGAACATCCGGGAGAGCATCGAGAACCTGAAGACCGCCTCGGCGAAGCTCGACAACACCCTGGACGCGGCCGGAAAGGTGATGGGCCGGATCGAGCGGGGCGAGGGAACCATCGGGAAGCTGGTCACCGACAACACGGCGTACACCTCGCTGACCGACACGCTGGACGGGCTCAACCGCTACGTGCGGAAGTACGACGCCCTGCGGATGACCCTGGTGCCGTGGGTCGAGTTCCAGACCCAGAATTCGGACTGGAAATATTTCCTCAACCTGAAGATCCAGCCGACGGCGGACAAGTATTACGTCCTGGGCGTGGTCAACAGCCCGGAGGGGAAGCGCACGGAGACCACCACCGTGACCTCCGTCAACGGCGGGACGCCCGTGACGACGCAGCAGGTGGAGTTTTCGGACAAATGGCTTTTCAACGCCCTGCTGGCCAAGCAGTTCTCCCGGTTCACCCTGTACGGAGGGATCCTCGAGTCCAAGGGGGGGCTGGGGGCCGAGTACGAGCTCGCCAGGAACCGGTTTGTCGTTGGCGCGCAGATATACGATTTCAACCGGCCCGACGACAACCGCGCGCATTTGAAAGTGTACGCCAACTATGATATCGTCAAAAACCTTTTCATCACGGGCGGGGTGGACGACATCCTGAACCGCTACACCCAGTTCCGGACCCCCTTCATAGGATTCGGGATCAAGTTCCCGGACGACGACCTGAAAACCGTGCTGGGAGCCGTTCCCCTCCGGCCGTGACGCGGTAATTCCGAACCCACCTCCCCGAGAAGGAAGGGCCGACAAACCATGGCGAGAATCCACCGGGCGATCGTCAGCGTTTCCGAAAAAACGGGCATCGCGGAGTTCTGCCGCGCGCTCTCCAGGTTGGGCGTCGAGCTGTACGCCTCCGGGGGGACCGCGAAGCTGCTGCGGGAGAAGAAGGTCCCGGTCCGGCTGATCGAGGAGTACACCGGGTTTCCCGAGATGCTGGACGGCCGGGTGAAGACCCTGAACCCGAAGATCCACGGCGGGCTCCTCGCCCTCCGCGGGAACCGGGAGCACATGAAGACGATCGACGCACACGGGATCGTCCCCTTCGACATGGTGGTGGTGAACCTGTATCCCTTCGAGGCGACCGTCGCGAAGCCCGGGTGCACCCGGGAGGAGGCGATCGAGAACATCGACATCGGGGGCCCCTCGATGCTGCGCTCCGCGGCGAAGAACTGCCAGTCCGTCGCGGTGGTGTGCGACCCGGCGGACTACCCGGATATCCTCGCGAAGCTGAAGAAGAACGCCGGGAACCTCGACGCGGAGACGCTCGCGGGACTGGGCCGCAAGGCGTTCGCCCTCACCGCGCGCTACGACGCCGCCATCTCGAACTACCTCGGCGCCGGGGAGGGGGGCGGCGAACCGTTCCCGGCCACCTTCACCTCCCAGTGGCGGAGGCTCCAGTCCCTCCGGTACGGGGAGAACCCGCACCAGTCGGCGGCCTTCTACGCCGACGCGGAGCTCCCGGACGAGCCCACCCTTGGCGGGGCCCGGCAGATCCAGGGGAAGGAGCTCTCCTACAACAACATCGTGGACATCGACGCGGCGCTGCAGCTCGCCCTCGAGTTCGACACGCCCGCGGCGGTGATCATCAAGCACACCAACCCCTCCGGGGTGGGGGTCTCGAGGCGGCGGCTGCTGGACGCGTTCAGGAAGGCGCGGGAGTGCGATCCCGTCTCCGCCTACGGGGGGGTCATCGGGTTCAACCGCGCGGTGACCGGAGAGGCCGCGCGGGAGGTGGCCGGCACCTTCTTCGAGGCGGTCATCGCGCCCTCGTTCGACAAGGAGGCGCGGAAGATCCTGTCCGCGAAGGCGAACCTCCGGGTGCTCGAGACGGGCGGCGCGTTCCGGTGGTCCGGCCGGCCGACCTTCGAGATGAAGAAGGTCAGCGGCGGACTGCTCCTCCAGACCGGCGACCGCCACGCCCTCGACCCGAAGGACCTCAAGGTGGTGACGAAGCGCCGGCCCTCCGAGGACGAGCTCGAGGCGCTCCTGTTCGGGTGGAAGGTGTGCAAGCACGTGAAGTCGAACGCGATCGTCTTCGCGATGAAGGACCGCACCGTCGGGGTGGGGGCCGGGCAGATGAGCCGGGTGGACTCGGCGAAGCTCGCCGTGATGAAGGCGCAGTACCCCACGCAGGGCACCATCGTGGCGTCCGACGCCTTCTTCCCGTTCCGGGACGGCCTCGACGTCGCCGCTGCGGCGGGGGCCACCGCGGCGATCCAGCCGGGGGGGTCGGTCCGGGACGCGGAGGTGATCGCCGCCGCGGACGAGCACGGGATGGCGATGGTGTTCGCGGGCGTCCGGCACTTCCGCCACTAGCCGCCGGCGCACAGGGGGGAACGGCATGGGACTGACGGTTCTGGTGGTGGGAGGCGGGGGACGGGAGCACGCCCTCGCCTGGAAGATTTCGCAGAGCCCGCTGGTGTCGAAGCTGTACGCCGCCCCGGGAAATCCCGGGATCGCGCGGCACGCCGAGTGCGTGCCGATCCCGGTGGAAGACCTCCAGGGGTTGCGGGACTTCGCGGTCGCGAAGAAGGCGGACCTCACCGTCGTCGGGCCGGAGGCCCCCCTGGCCGCGGGCCTCACGGACCTGCTGGCCCGGGAGGGGTTGCTGGTGTGCGGGCCGGACCGCGCGGGCGCGCAGATGGAGGGGTCCAAGGTATTCATGAAGACGATCCTGTCGAAGTACGGGGTTCCCACCGCCGCCTTCCGGGTGTTCGAAGAGTACGACGAGGCCGAGCAGTACGTCCTGACCCACCGCCTCCCCGTGGTGATCAAGGCGGACGGGCTTGCGGCCGGGAAGGGCGTGGCGGTAGCCCAGACGTACGAGGAGGCGTTGGCGTTCCTGAGGGACGTGATGGTGCGCCGGGTCTTCGGCGACGCGGGGAACCGCGTGGTGATCGAGGAGTGCCTCGCCGGCGAGGAGGCGTCCTACATCGTCTTCACCGACGGGCACAAGATCGTCCCCCTGCCGTCCTCCCAGGACCACAAGCGGATCGGGGACGACGACCAGGGGCCCAACACCGGCGGCATGGGGGCGTACTCCCCCGCGCCCGTGGTGACGCCGCGGGTCGAGGAGCGGGTGCACCGGGAGGTCTTCGATCCCCTCCTGTCGGGTCTCCGGAAGGAAGGGATCACCTTCCGCGGCATCCTGTACGCGGGGCTGATGATCGAAAACGGCACCCCGCGCGTCCTCGAGTTCAACGTGCGGTTCGGCGACCCGGAGGCGCAGCCGCTCTTCCTCCGGCTGAAAAGCGACCTCGTCCCGCTCCTGATGCAGTGCGCACAGGGGAGGATCACGGACGCGGGGATGGAGATCGACCCGCGGCCGACGGTCTGCGTGGTGATGTCCTCCGCCGGCTACCCGGGGAGCTACGCGAAGGGGTTCCCCATCGAGGGGATCGGGGAGGCGGAGAAGGAGGACGGCGTCGTCGTGTTCCACGCGGGGACTGCGACGAAGGACGGCCGGCTGGTCAGCAACGGCGGCCGGGTGCTGGGCGTCACCGCCATCGGGGACACCCTGAAGGGGGCGATCGACCGCGCCTACCGCGCCGTCGGGAAGATCCACTGGGAGGGTGCGTACCACCGGACGGACATCGGCCGCAAGGCCCTTCGCAGAGGGGTGGCATGATGGAAGGGAAGGTACTGATCCTCATGGGGAGCGCCTCGGACGAGGAGACGATGGCCGAGGCGGCGAAGGTCCTCGACGGGTACGGGATTCCCAGCCGGATGACGGTAGCCTCCGCGCACCGCTCCCCCGCCCGCGCCCAGGTCCTTGCGCGGAGCGCGGAGAAGGACGGGTACGCGGTGATCATCTGCGGTGCCGGCATGGCCGCCCACCTGGCGGGGTGCGTGGCCGCGGAGACGGTGCTCCCCGTGATCGGCGTTCCCCTCCCGGGTTCCCCGCTGTCGGGGCTGGACGCCCTCCTGTCGACGGTCCAGATGCCGGCAGGCGTGCCGGTGGCAACGGTGGCGATCGGGAAGGCGGGGGCGCAGAACGCAGGGCACCTCGCCGCGCAAATGCTCTCCGTTTCCTCCCCCGGGCTGCGGGAGAAGATCCGGGCCCGCCGCAAGGCGATGGCCGAGGCGGTGGAGGAGGCCGCGAAGGGCATTTCATGATCTCCCTCTCCCCGGAGTGTTTCCCCTGCTTTCTCCACCAGGCGGAACTCGCGGCACGCGCCCACGGCGCGCCGGAACCGGTCCGGGTCGCGCTCGCCGCGCGGATCGCGGCGGCGCTGGCCGACCTGCCCGCGCGGGGGGAGATCCCCGCGGAGACCGCCACGAGGCTCCAGGGGATCATCCGGGAATCCCTGGCGGCCGACGACCCGTTCCTGCCGGTGAAGGAGAGGCTCCTGTCCCGGTTCGGGGAGACGGCGAGGCAGGCGGAGCGGCGGGTGTCCGCCTCGGCGGACCCGTGGTCCGCGGCCGTGTGGATGTCGGGATTCGGCAACATCATGGATTCCGGGATCATCGAGCAGGAAGCGATGGAGCGGGAGTCCCTCCAGGAAGGAGGCGGGATGGCTGCGTTCCGCCTTCCTCCCCGCTTCCGGGAGCGGCTCCTCTCGGCGGAGCGGATCGGCGTTCTCCTGGACAACGTCGGGGAAGTCGCTTTCGACGTGCCTCTGCTGGCCCGGCTCGCCGCCCGGGGGAAGGGGGTGTGGCTGGGGGTGAAGGGCGGGGCCGTCCTCGACGACGTGACGCTCCAGGAGGCGGAGCGGGTGGGGCTGGCGGCGTACGGGGAACTCGTCCCGAACGGGAACCGGGCGGTGGGCACCGACCTGCCTTTCTGTTCCGACAGTTTCCTCCGTCGCCTGGAAGGTTCGGACCTCGTCCTCTCCAAGGGGCAGGGGAACTTCGAAACCCTGGTCGGGAAGCTTCCGAACGCCTTTTTCCTCCTGCGGTGCAAGTGCCCCGTGATATCCCGGGCGGTCGCCCGTCCCGTGGGGGATCTGCTGCTCCTGGACAGGGCAGGGAGGGCCGCCGGGTGACGCGGCTGGTGCGTCTCGACGTCGACCGGCTCGTCTACCTGCCGCAGGAGGTGGCCGCCTCCCTGAAGAACGGAGGGATGGCGGTCTTTCCCACGGACACTCTCTACGGGCTGGGGGTTGACCCGTTCTCGGAGCCGGGACTTGCGCGCCTCTTCGCGATCAAGCGCCGCGAGGGGGGGAAGCCGATCCCGCTGCTCCTGTCCGGCCCGGAGGTTGTCGACCGGTTCGCCCGCCACGTGCCCGGGGCGGCGGCCCGGCTCATGGGACGGTTCTGGCCCGGCGCCCTGACGATCGTGCTCCCCGCGGAGGCGGGGGTGCACCGGTCCATCACCGGGGGAGGCGACACCGTCGGGCTCCGGGTTCCCGACCACCCCGTGCCGCGCGCCCTCGCGCAGGCCCTGGGCGGGGCGATCACGGGAAC
>DASWBR010000226.1:0-4489 GCA_036390495.1 Candidatus Deferrimicrobiaceae bacterium
CTTTCAACTGGTTCCGTTTCCTGCCCTTTCCCTACCCCCTCCGATTGGGAAGCAGTTGGGAAATGTCCCCCGGGAATGGATTTGTCCTGTCCATTGCCAAATAGGGGTAAAGATTTGCACGTGCAGATTTTCGGGAATGGAATCATAATGTAGTTTCTGTTGTTAATCGGGCAGTTGGCTGAACAGGTCGCGGAATGACATCGGCAGAATAATTGCATGCCACCCCCGTACTCGTATCCATTATCCGGAGGATCGGGGCTGCCGGATGACGGATAACCGAAAGATCCGGGCCGGGTAAAGGCAAAGCGTGGGCGCGCGGAAGGCACCTGCGATGATGAAGAAGGCCGCCGTCCTGGCGGCACTCTTCCATCTCCTCGTCTTCCCGACGGGGCTGCGGGCGGAGGAGGAGTCGCTCGGCGGGCTGGAGAACGGCATCGCCTCCATCCTCGCGGAGAACGAGGCGATCCTCTCCGAGTGCGGCTCTGCGGTGAGCGGCGCATTCCCCGAGGCGATCCGCGGGCGGTCCCCGGAGGAGTTGCTCCGACTGGGGATGCCGCTCCCGGCAAGGAAGGAGTTCCTTGCCCTCCCCGCGGCGGATCGTGCAGGTTCCCCCCTTCTTCCGGGTCTGATGCGCCGGCTGGCCGAATCCGGATACGCCGTGGAAGGGCTCTCCCTCTTCGATGAAATGCTGCCTCACCTCTCCGGGCCGGAGCGCTCCGAGGCTTTTTTCGAGGCCGGACGGATCCGGTGGGAGCGGAAAGAATACGGGGCCGCCGCCGACGCCTTCCGGCAGGTATCGGATACTTCCGGCTCCGCCTCCGAGGCCCGGCTTCGTCTCGCCCGGTTCCTTGCGGCGCGGGGCGACCTGTCCTCCGCGGCGGAGCAGCTCTCGGCCGCCAACCCGTCCGGAAACAGGAGCCTGATCGCCGGAGAACTGAAAATGCTCCGTCAGGATCCGGCGGGAGCCGCCTCGGCCTGGGCCGGAGCGGCACCGGGTTCCCCGGGCGGATTCTCCGCAAGGATACGGTCCCTGCGGGACGCGGAAGACCCCGCGAGGGCCTCCCTCGAGCTCCGTACGATCGCCGACCGGCATTCGGGAACGTTCCCTGAGAGAGTGGAGTCCCTGGAGGCGCTGGGGATCGTCCTCCTGAAAAAGGGGGATCCACGCGCCTCGTTCGCCGCGGCGGAGGAGGCGCTCTCGGGTGCGGGACGCTGGAAGCTGGACGCCATGCGGCGGGTCGCCTGGGACGGCTCCCGGGCGGGGGCGGAACTCCTGTGGAAGGAGCGGGCGGCCCTCTTCCCCTACGCGGAGGACATCGGGGGCTTTCGTTCCGCCGGTCGACGCTTTCTTGCGGCGGCCCTCCTGCTGGACACCGCCGGGAAGGCGGAGGTTTCCGCCGCGGACATCTCCCGGTCCGTCTCCTCCGCCCAGGGAGCGCTCTCCCGCCGCCGGGCGGAAATCCTGGAATCGATACGGCGTTCCGAGGAAATCCGCGGCTCGTTTCTCCAGGCCGGACAGAAGGCCCGGCGGATATCCGACCGCCCGCGGGAATCCCCCTCTCCGGACGAGCTTGCGGCGTGGGGCGCACGGGAGGATCCCGGGATCGCGCGCCTCCTGAGGAGACTGGACGAGACGCAGGCGAAAGTCGATGCCCTCTTGGGTCGCCTGCAGGAAACGTACAAGGCGAACATCCAGACCCGGTGGGGGGCCCCGCTGGCGCCGGAGGACCGCCTCACGGTCATGCTCTACCAGTTCGGACTGTACCGGCTGGCGGAGCGGAAGGAGGAGTTGCGGAAGAAAGCTGCCGGCATCCGCGCGAAGACGATGGAGCGCTGGAAGGCCGGCTACGCGTCCCGGGTCGCATCCCGGTGCGAGACGGCGGAACGCCTGGCGAAAGAGGCCGAGGCGGGTGCCCAAAGGGCCGCGGATGTCGTCCACGTTCTGAACGTGGAACTCCGGGAGCTGGTTTCCCGGGTGGAATCGCTTGGGCGGCATTCCGCGCGACTGGCGGGGAACGCAAACCGCCTGGGGCAGTTGCGCACCAGCGTGCGGGCGGCCGCGCTTCAGGCTCTCCACCTGGCCGATGCGGAGCTCTCGGCCGCCGTGGCCAGGAAGGAGAGGGAGCTGCACTGCCTGGCGGGTCGCGCGGCCGCGGCAGGCGGACCGGCCCTTCGCGGCGAGGCGCTCCGGCATTACGAGGTGGCCCTGGCCAGCAGGGCGGAGCCGTGGGGAGCGACCCCCGGGCGAATGTTCGGCGTGGACGAGGTCCTCTTCGCCCTCGCGGAACTGCGCTACGAGGACGCGCTCGCCCGGTTCCGGGAGAAGGAGGCCCGCGCGGGGGAGACCCCCGATTACGGGGCGTCGGTCGCCCTGTACCGCCGGCTCACCGAGAATTTCCCGGACAGCCCGTACGCGGAACGCGCCGCGTACGCGCTGGCGCATTGCCAGCAGGAAATGGGAAACACCGCCGCCGCGGTCGCCGCGATGGAGGCGTTCCTCGACCGGTACCCGGGGAGCCGTTACGCCGACGACATCGCCCTGCGCCTCGGCGAACAGCATTTCGAGGGCAGGGATCTGAAAAGAGCCGAGAAGTATTACCGCATGGTCCGGGACGGGGCCGCGCCGGAAAAGAAGGCCGTCGCCCTCTTCAAGCGCGGGTGGTCTCTCTATCTTCAAGGCCGGCCGAAGGACGCGGTCGACCCGTTCCTCGGCGCGCTGGTCCTCTCTCCCGCCGGGACGGGAACGGAACGCCCGCGACGGGAAATGTTGCGCATGGCCGCGCGGTCCCTGGTGGACGGGGGGCTCGCGGCATCGGCGGAGCCTCTCCTCGCGGGACGCGGTGCGCAGGCACAAGGCCCTTCCCTCCTTCTCGAAATCCAGGAGATTCTCGATGCTGCGGGCCGCTATCAGGAAGCGATCGACAGCGCCGAGCTGCTGGGTACGGCCTATCCGCTTTCCGCGGAGAGGGTCGCCGTGGAGGCCGGGGCGGCCTCCGCAATGCGAAAGGCGGGCCGGGAAGAGGAGAGCCATTCCCGCCGTGCCGGTTTCTACGCCCTGTTCGGCCCCGGGAGCCCGTGGCAGGGAGCGGACGGAAGGACAAGGGAGGAGATCGAGCGCGCCAACCTTGTGTCCGAGGAAGGATTGAGGGACGCCTTGCAGTTCCTGCACGCCCGGGCCCAGGGGCGCGGGATCGGCGACCGCGAAAAGATCCTGTCCCTTTACTCCGCCTACGCGGACCACTTCCCCGGTTCTCCCAGGGCGTGCGACGTGGCCGGCGGAAATGCCTGGCTCCTCCAGGAGATGGGGCGGAAAAAGGAGGCGGGCAGGGCCTTCGAAGCGTCCGCGTGCACTTCCGACCGGGCGCGCGAGGAAGTCGCCCGGTACATGGCGCTCCAATGCGCCAAGGACGTATCCTCTCCGTCGGACCCCGACTCCATGGCGGAAATCGTGCGCCTGGGCACGGATTACGAGCGTTCGTTCCCCCGGGGATTCCGCGTCGGACCTGTCCTCCTCGACCGCGCCCGTGCGCACTTCCACCTCCAGGAGTACTCCGCGGCGGCGGCGGACGCCCGCCGCGCGGAGGCCGAGCTCGCCGAGCGGAAAGACCGCATCGCCGCGGTCCGGCTGGCGGGGGAGGCGCTGTTCCAGGCAGGCGACTTCGCAGGAGCGGAAGCCGCGTTCCGGTCGGCCCTGGCGATCCCCCTGCAGCCGGAAGAGAGGAAGGACGTCCAGAACTGGATCGGATTTTCAAAGTTCCGCCTGGCGGAGAGTTACCCCCCGGAGAAGGCCGGGGAAGCCGCCGACCTGTTCCTCGCCATCGCCCGGGAGTTCCCCACGCTGGAGACCGCTCCGATCGCGCGATTCCGGGCCGGCGTCTCCTACGAGGAGGCGGGAAGGGTGCCCGAGGCGATCGACGCGTTTCTTCCGCTGGAATCGGGGGGCGCGCCCGCGCCATTGCCGGCGGACGCCACGCTGCGGCTCGCGCGGCTTTTCGAACAGGACGGCCGTCCCGTCCCGGCCGCCGAGCGGTACGCCCGGATGGCCGCCGTGGAACCGGACGCTTCGGAGAAGAGGAGGCTCCTCTTGAGGGCGGCGGAACTGCTCGAGGCCGGGGGCGACCGGCCGGGTGCGCGGAAGACCTTCTCCGCCGTCGCCTCCCTCCCCGGTGCTCCCGCCGGAGTCCGGGCGACTGCCCTGTTCCGGTCCGCGGAGAACGCCCGGCTCGGGGGACAGGCGGCCGAGGCGGACCGGCTGTACGCGGAGATCGTAACCGCCCACCGGGACGATCCGGCGGGGGCCGCGGAGGTCGCCGGGAAGGCGCTTTTCCGGCGGGCGGAATACCGTTCCCGCGGGTATGCGTCGATTTCGATCGTGCCTCCGGTGGAGAAGTCGTTTCGCCGGAAGCGAGCCTCCCTGGAAGCGTGCGCGTCGCTCTACCTGGAAGCCGCCCGGGCCGGCGACCCGGAGACGGTTGCGGCCTCCCTCCAC
>DASWBR010000227.1:0-1830 GCA_036390495.1 Candidatus Deferrimicrobiaceae bacterium
CAGGCTCGGCGGGATCAGCTCGTGCTCGAGGGCGAGGACGGTCTTGATCAGGCCCGTGACCCCGGCCGCCGCGTCGAGGTGCCCCAGGTTCGTCTTCACGCTCCCGATGGCGCAGAAACCCTTCTTCCCCGTCCGCGCCCGGAACGCCTGGGTGAGCGCCTCGATCTCGATCGGATCCCCGAGCACCGTGCCCGTGCCGTGCGCCTCGACGTAGCCGATCGTGTCCGGCTCGACGCCCGACATGGCCTGGGCCGTGGCGATCGCCCCGGCCTGCCCCTCCACTCCCGGCGCCGTGTAGCCCACCTTCCCCGAACCGTCGTTGTTGATGGCGGAGCCCTTGATCACCGCCTCGATCGTGTCCCCGTCCCGCAACGCGTCCTCGAGACGCTTCAGGACCACGATCCCGACGCCGCTGCCGGGCACGGTGCCGCGGGCCCGCGCGTCGAAGGCACGGCAGTGGCCGTCCGGCGACGCGATGCCCTCCTCCTGGTAGAGATAGCCTGCCTGCGGCGAGTTGCTGATCGAGACGCCGCCGGCGAGGGCCATGTCGCACTCGTGCGCCAGCAGGCTCTGGCACGCCAGGTGCACCGCCACCAGCGACGTCGAGCACGCCGTCTGCACCGCCACGCTCGGGCCCCGAAGCCCCAGCTTGTACGACACCCGCGTCGGCAGGAAGTCCTTGTCGTTCCCCACGAGCGCGGCAAACCCGCCCACCGTCGACACGAGCTCCGGGTTCGCCCCCAGCTGCCGCCAGTACGAGTTCGCCCCCACCCCCGCGTACACCCCGATCAGACCCCCGTACCTCTCCGCGTCGTACCCCGCTCGCTCCAGCGCCTCCCACGCCGTCTCCAGGAACACCCGCTGCTGCGGGTCCATCACCTCCGCTTCCCGCGGGCTGTACCCGAAGAACCCGGCGTCGAACAGCTCCACCCCCTCCAGAACCCCACGCGCCCTCACGTACCTCCCGTCCCCAAGAAGCTCGCGCGGAACCCCCGCCGCCAGAAGCTCCCCCTCCTCGAAGAACCGGATGCTCTCCACCCCGGAACGCAGGTTGCTCCAGAGATCCTCCACTCCCCCCGCCCCAGGAAAGCGTCCCGACATCGCCACCACCGCGATCCCCGCCGACCTCGACTCCCGCGGCCGCCGCGCCCGCTCCCAGACCCCACCCTCCGCAGGCCCCCCCTCCCCCTCCGAAAGGTGCTCCGCCAGCGACTCCACCGTCGGGTAATGGAACAGGTCCACCACCGACAGGCGCTTCCCCGCAAACTGATCCTTCAGCTTCGCGTGAACCTGCAGCAGCAGCAGCGAGTGCCCCCCGAGGTCGAAGAAGTTGTCCCGCGCCCCCACCCCCTCGACCTGCAGAACCTCCTGCCACACCGCGGCGATCTTCTTCTCCACCTCGCTGCGCGGCGCCTCGTACCCACCTTCTCCCTCGCCGCGCCCCTCCGGCGCCGGCAGCGCGCCCCGGTCCAGCTTCCCGTTCGGCGTCAGCGGCAGAGATTCCAGCCCCACGAACGCCGCCGGAACCATGTACTCCGGAAGGCTCGCCCTCACGTGTCGCCGCAGCTCCCCCGCCTCGACCGGAGTCCCTCCTCGATGCGTCACGTACGCCACCAGCCGCTTCTCCCCAGGCCGGTCCTCACGCACCGTCACCACCGCCTCGCCCACCCCAGGGTGACCCTCCAGCACCGACTCGATCTCCCCAGGCTCGATCCGGTACCCCCGCACCTTCACCTGCTGGTCGATCCGTCCCTGAAACTCGATCTCCCCGTCCGCCCGGTATCGGACGACGTCCCCCGTCCGGTACAGCCGTCCCCCTGGCTCCTCCCC
>DASWBR010000228.1:0-2635 GCA_036390495.1 Candidatus Deferrimicrobiaceae bacterium
TCTGTCGTGCCAACCGGGGGACTGAGGGGGAGGAAAGGAGAAACCGTCCGGAAAACAACGGGTAAATGAAAAAAGGCGGTGCAGAAAAGCGGGTCTCCTCAACGCCTGCCGTGCGACAATAATGTCCGCATTGCTACATCATTGACCATTCTACGTCGATGGCACTCTCCGTTGGGCGACTCCTCCCTGCAGATGCGGCATCCTTCCGGGGGAGAGCCCCGGGGCGGGGGAGGGGTGGGGACCCGCCCCGGTCCCCCGGAAGGATGCGGAGGGTCCGTTCGGGCTACAGGGCGTCCTTACCCCGGTCGCCCGTACGGATGCGGACCACGTCCTCCAGATCGTAGACGAAGATCTTCCCGTCCCCGATCTTCCCCGTGCGCGCCGCGGTCACGATCCGCTCCACCACGGCGGGCACCGTCTCGGCCGGCACGGCGACCTCGATCTTGACCTTCGGGATGAAGTCGACCACGTACTCCGCCCCCCGGTAGACCTCTGTGTGTCCCTTCTGCCGGCCGAACCCCTTGACCTCCAGCACCGTCATCCCGGTGATCCCCATGTCGCCCAGCGCCTTCTTCACTTCGTCGAGCTTGAACGGCTTGACGATCGCTTCGATCTTCTTCATGGCGGGTTACCTCCTCTCTACCAGCTGGAAATTGGGGTAGGCGGAGTTGCCGTGCTCGTGGTAGTCGAGGCCTTCTATCTCCTCCTCCTCGCTGACCCGGATCCCGCCGCTCACGAGTTTCGTGACGTACCAGAACGCGAGGGCGAGAAGGAAGACCGTCCCGCCGACGAGCGCGACGCCCAGGAGCTGCGGGCCGAGCTGATCCATGCCCCCGCCCAATAGGAGCCCCTTCTTGGCCACCGCCGCGGCCGGGCACACGGTGGGGTCGGCGAAGAGACCCAGCGCGATGGTCCCGAACACCCCGTTGGCCAGGTGGACCGCGGTGGCGCCTACCGGGTCGTCGATCCGGATGCGGTCGAAGAAGAAGACGGCCCCGACCACCAGGATGCCGGCGATGACGCCGATGACGAGGGAACTGGGGACGCTTACGAACGCGCAAGGCGCCGTGATCGCCACCAGTCCGGCCAGGCATCCGTTCAGGGTCATCCCGAGGTCCGGTTTCCCGAGGAGGAGCCAGGCCGTGATCATGGAGGAGAGGGTCGCCGCCGCCGCCGCGGTGTTGGTGGTGGTGGCCACGTGCGCGATCGAGGGACCGTCCGCAGCCATCGTGGAACCGGGGTTGAATCCGAACCAGCCGAACCAGAGGACGAACACGCCGATGGCGGCGGAGGTCATGTTGTGGCCGGGGATGGCGTTCACCCTGCCGCCCGGGCCGTACTTGCCGATCCGGGGGCCGAGCACGATGATGCCGGCCAGCGCCGCCCAGCCGCCGATGGAGTGGACGACCGTGGAGCCTGCGAAGTCGAGGAATCCCTTTCCCGCGAGCCAGCCGCCGCCCCAGATGAGGTGGCCCCCGACGGGGTAGATGACCCCTACCAGGAAGAGCGTGAAGACGAGGAACGACTTGAACTTGATCCGTTCGGCGACGGCCCCCGAAACGATGGTGGCAGCGGTCCCCGCGAAGACGAGCTGGAAGAAGAACTTGGCCCAGAACGGCACGCCCGTCCAGTTGAGTGCGTGGTACACGCCCTGGTACGCATCCCCCGTGGCCGGGCTGTTGTCGGCCCCCGTGGCGAGGAAGAGACCGCTGAGACCGACGAGCGGATTGCCATCCCCGAACATGAGCCCGAAGCCCAAGACGAGGAACGCGATGGAGGAGACCGCGAACACCACGAAGTTCTTGAACAGGATGTTGACGGTGTTCTTCGCGCGGCAGAAGCCGGATTCCACAAGGGCGAAACCCAGGTTCATGAAGAAGACGAGGAACGCCGCCAGCATCGTCCAGATGGTGTCCATGGCGACTTTCTGGTTCGCGATGGAGTCCGCCATCTCCTTGGTGAAGGCGGGCGGGGCGGGAGCCGGGGCCGCCGGGGTGGGGGCGGAAACGGCGGGCGCCGCTCCGCCGGGTGCTTTTTCGTCCGCCGCCGACGCCGGCAGGGCGGCTCCGGCGATCAGGATCAGGGAGGCCATGCAACAGGCCAGCATCGTCCATTTCCGGAAGTGTCTCTTCATGATCGCGTCTCCTTGTCGCGTCTTGTGGTGTTGATCCGGACCGCCGCTAACCGCGCATCACGGGAAATTGATGTCGATCTGCACGGTGAACGTGTCCGCACCGGCGCGGGCCTTGTTGTTGTAGATGTCGTAGCCGAGGATGACGCTGACGTTCTTGGCGAACGCCCAGGAGGCGCCGAAGCTGGTCGCGCCGTAGGCGTTCTTCCCGCCCATGTAATCCACCCCCACCCACAGCTTGTCGGAAATCTCGGTCATCGGGCGGTCCCACGAGGCCAGGAGACCGTTGGCGTCCCCCTTCTCGCCGGCGGCGTCGAAGACGGTGGCCACGGACGCTTTCTTGTTCAGGCCGTAGTAGCCGACGGAGAACCGGCCGGCGGGGGCGAACGTCTTGGCGATGAGGGCGTACCAGATGTTGGCGTTGGTCCCGTTCTTCGTGTACGTCCCGGTCGACTCGTCGAGGTTCCCCGACTTCGTGCCGAAGTTGTACCCGCCGACCGCCAC
>DASWBR010000229.1:0-3235 GCA_036390495.1 Candidatus Deferrimicrobiaceae bacterium
CTCTTCCACGTCCCTGGGGGCCTTCACGGTCACCAGCTCCGCGATCTCCTTCGTCAGTCCGGCGAAGTCGTCGGTCTTCGCGACGAAGTCGGTCTCGCAGTTGACCTCCACGATCGACCCCGTCCCGTTCGCCACGTGGGCGCACACCAGGCCTTCGGACGCGATGCGGCCCGACTTCTTGGCCGCCGCCGCGAGCCCCTTCGTCCGGAGATGATCGATCGCCTTCTCCATGTCCCCCGCCGCGGCAGCGAGGGCCGCCTTGCAATCCATCAGGCCCGCGCCCGTCTTCTCGCGCAGGTCCTTTACCATTTCGGAAGTGATCTGCATTCCTCGTCTCTCCTGGGAAGTTTCGGCTCCGGGCCGCGGGGCCCGTGAGGTTACTCCTTGCGGGCCTCCGAGGCGACGGCAACCTCCTCCTCGCCTTCGGTGGAGATGAGGGATACCGTGACCTCCGGGGCCGCCGCCTCCTTGTCGCCCTGGGAGGCGGTCTTCTCGGCGTACGCCGCCTTCCCCTCGAGGATCGCGTCGGCGATCTTGGACAGGAAGAGCTTGATGGCGCGGATGGCGTCGTCGTTCCCCGGGATCACGTGGTCGATCAGGTCCGGGTCGCAGTTGGTGTCCACGATGGCGACGATGGGGATCCCCAGGCGTCGCGCCTCGAGCACCGCGATCTGCTCGCGGGAAGGGTCCACGACGAAGAGGGCGTCCGGGAGGCGACGCAGTTCCCGGATGCCGCCCAGCGTCTTCTCGAGCTTGGCCCGCTCCTTCTCCAGCTGGAGGACCTCCTTCTTCGGGAGGCGCTCGGCGGTGCCGTCGGTGCCGATCTCGGACAGCTTCTGGAGCCGGTCCAGGCTCTTGCGGATCGTGGCGAAGTTCGTGAGCATCCCTCCCAGCCACCGCTGGTTCACGAAGGGGGTGCCGGCACGCCGCGCTTCCTCCTCCACCGCCTCCTGCGCCTGCTTCTTGGTGCCGACGAAGAGGACCGTCCTCCCCTCGGCGGCCATGTTCCGCACCGTCTCGTACGCGGCCCGGAACATCTTCACCGTCTGCTGCAGGTCGATGATGTAGATCCCGTTGCGGGCGGTGAAGATGTACCGCTTCATCTTCGGGTTCCACCGCTTCGTCTGGTGGCCGAAGTGGACCCCCGCCTCCAGCAGCTGCTTCATCGTGATGACCGAACTCTGCCCGTTCGCCATGCCGTCCTTTCCTCCTTCGTTTCGGGGTTGTTCCTCCGGGCGCTCCGCCCCTCCCCATTCACCCCGGCAATCCGGGGCACCCCGGGGAGAGTCCCGCCCGTGGGTTGTGAACGCTTAGCCGGATATCTATATCATGGTCGTGCAACCAAATTCAACTGCAGAACGCCCGTTTCTGGCTGCCGGGGGACACTCTGGCGGAGGACACTCTTCCCCTTCGTCCCGGAGGGGAAACCAATAACGAAGAGTGCCCCCCTGTGCCCCCTAAGCAAACCACCCCGTGGCGCGGGGACGCAGCGGGGGGTTCCTCGGAGCAAGCGTATGGAGCGAGCGGAGACCAGTCCTCCGCAGCGAGCGGAATCGCGAGCGAAGAGGAAGCCCCCCGCGCGGACCCCTCTCAGGAGCGGTAGCCGGCGTTGATCCGGACGTACGTCTCGGTCAGGTCCGAGAAGTAGACGTACGAACTGCCCTTGCCCAGCCCGAGGTCGACGTCGATCCCGTACGCGTCCTTCCGGATCCGGGGCGCGGCCCGGCGTTCCGCCGCCGGGTCCGGGCGCATCCCGCGCCGCAGCAGGGTGATTCCCGCGAACTTCATCTCCACCTTCATCGGGTCCACGGCGATCCCCGCCCGGCCCAGGACGGCGATCACGCGGCCCCAGTTCAGGTCCGCGCCGTGTACCGCCGTCTTGACGAGGGGAGACGAGGCGACCGCCCTCGCCGCCCGCAGGGCCTGCGCGTCGCTGCGCGCCCCCGACACGGAAATCCGGACGACCCGGGTCGCCCCCTCCCCGTCCCGGACGATCATCAGCGCCAGATCCAGCATCAGCGAGCGGAGGGCACCCCGGAACGCGGCGAGGCCCGCCCCGGAAAGGGGAGGCAGTCCGCACGCCCCGTTGGCGAAGAGCGCGGCCGTGTCGTTGGTGCTCATGTCCCCGTCCACCGTGATCCGGTTGAAGGTCGCGTCCGCCGCCTCCCGCATCAGGCGCCGGGCATCCTCCGGCCGCAGCGTCGCGTCGGTGAACACGTACGCGAGCATGGTCGCCATGTCCGGGGCGATCATCCCGGCGCCCTTGGCGATGCCGGCGAGCGTGATGACCTTTCCGCCCGCCCGGATGCGCCGCACCCCGCGCTTGGGGTACGCGTCCGTCGTGCGGATTGCCTCCCCCGCCTCCGGGATCCTCTTCGGATCGAGTCGCCGGAGCAGGCGCGGCAGGGCGGCGACGATCTTCCCGACCGGGAGAGGGACGCCGATGACGCCGGTGGAACTCACCAACAGGGAGCCTTCCGGGAGGCTCAGGGCTTCGCAGGCGGCGCGGGAGGTTATCCGGACCGCTTCGATCCCCGCCGCCCCGGTGCAGGCGTTCGCGTTCCCGCTGTTCGCCACGATCCCCTGCAGGCGCACCCGCCTCCGGTTCACCCTCCCCCAGACGACGGGGGCCGCGGCCACCCGGTTCCGGGTGAACACGACGGCGGAGACGCACGGCCGGTCGCTCACCACCAGCGCCAGGTCCGGCCTCCCGGCCTTCTTGATCCCGCAGGAAACTCCCGCGGCCCGGAACCCGGGAACAACCATCCCCTTTGACAATCTCATCACATCACCTCTCGAACAGACTGCGATTAACGAATGCGGAAAGCTGGGCGCCGGGCGTAGCGGGGGGTTCCTCGGAGCGAGCGTATGGAGCGAGCGGAGACCAGTCCTCCGCAGCGAGCGAAATAGCGAGCGAAGAGGAAGCCCCCCGCGAGCCCGGAGTCCAACTGCCTGTCTCGAAAGACATCGTTATGCCCCTTGGCCGCAGCATTTCTTGTACTTCTTCCCCGAGCCGCACGGGCAAGGGTCGTTCCGGCCGATCTTGGCCCCCGGGCGCTTCTGCGTGGTCTGCCCGGCGCTCTTGATGTCGCCCCGGTTAAGGGCCACACGGGCCGGCTTGCGCGCCGCCTCCCGGGCCGGAAGCTTTACTCCCTCCTCCTCCCGCTGCACCTTGACCAGGAAGAGGCGCCGGAGCGACTCCTCCTTGATGCGGTAGACCAGGTCGGAGAAGAGG
>DASWBR010000230.1:0-2909 GCA_036390495.1 Candidatus Deferrimicrobiaceae bacterium
GTGGTCGCCCTGGCGGAACAGGGTCATCACGGCGGATACCGCCGCCATGCCGGAGGAGAAGGCCACCGCCCGGGTCCCGCCTTCCAGACCCGCAAGGGCCTCCTCCGCGGCGTGGCGCGTGGGGTTCTCCGCACGGGAGTAATCGTACCCGCGATTTTTGCCAAACGCCTCGTACCGGTAGATCGCCGTCGGGTAGATCGGCACGCTCACCGCCCCGTACGCCCTGTCGGCCCCGACTCCCGCCTGCGCCGCCGCCGTCTCGAACGATCGCTTCCGCTTCACGATTCCTGGGCCTTTCTTTATATGAAGTACATGACGTTGCGCCGGCGCCGCTCCGTAGCCTCGTCCTCCTCCCGGACGAGGTCGGCCAGGGTCCACCGGGAGAGGACCGCGGCCACCGCCCCGGACATCTCCGCCGCCAGACGCGACACGGCGGGGGGAAGTTCCCCCCGCCCCGTCCTCACCGCGCCCCTCGCCGGCGCATCCGCGGCCACCGGACCCTCGAACGCCTCGACGATCTCCTCCGCGCGGATCGTCTCCGGCCGGCGCGCGAGGAGGTAGCCTCCCCCGACCCCCCGCCGGCTTTCGAGGATCCCCGCGTTCTTCAGTTCGAGGAGGATCAGCTCGAGGAACTTCTTCGGGATCCCGTTCTTTTCCGCGAGGTCCCGGATCTGGAACGTGGTCCCCTCCGGGTACCTGGAGGCGTAGATCAGGGCGCGCAGTGCGTATTCGGTCTTCTTCGACAGGCGCATCTTCCCTCCGGAACGGAACCGGGCAAATACCCTATTAAGAAGATAGAATATATGTAATTGCTTTTTTCCGCAATCCGTAAGGAAAAGGAGGGGGCTACGGGTGGGCGAGCACCCGCGCCTGCCGGTACGCCTCGGCGAGCTGGTCCGCGGATACGGAACCGATCCAGTACCCTGTGACGCGTGCGAATCCCCAGAACAGGAAGATGGCCCCCAGCCCGACGGCGGGGATCAACCACGGCGACCACGACGCCTTCCCCTTCCGCGTCACCGTCAGGCACCCTTCCACGGGACACGTGGAGACGCACGTCATGCAGCCGGTACATTCCGGCGTCCACACGGACGGTTTATCGTGCACGCGGATCTCCACCGGGCACCCGCGGGTGCACGCCCGGCAGTCGATGCACGCGTCCGCGTCCCTCACCACGCGCTGGGGCGACGGGAAGCTGAACAGCCCGAGGAGCGCCCCGTACGGGCAAAGGTACCGGCACCAGAAATTCTTTACGACGACGGACAGTACGACGAGGATCGCGAGGGTGACCGCCGTGGTGGCGCTCATCTCCGTGAAGAAGAGGAGCATCTTGGCGTCCGCGGCGTAGTTGTAGGTACCCCGCTGGAACTTCATGATCGCCATCGGGTCCATCGCCCACGCCACGGCCCACAGGAAGAACGCCAGGAGGAAATATTTCAGGGAGGCGAGCGCCTGGTCCGCCCAGGCCGGGAGGAGGACCTCCTTCTTCCGCCGCCTCCAGAGGAGCCTCTCCCCGACCCACGATAGCGCCCGGGAGATCCCGCCGATCGGGCACACCCAGGAGCAGAGGACTTTCCGGGCGAGGAAGGCGGAGACGAGCGCCGCGATCAGGATGGTGAGGCCCGCCGGGTGCACCTCGTCGTAATTTCCCGTGAGGAGCCAGTATTTCAGGGACATCAGGGCGGAGATCGGGAGGAACCCCTCCACCGCGGGGGGGCGGTGCGCCGTCACCGGCCCACCGGAGACCACCTGCGTATAGAAGGAGTGGAACTCCACCCCGACGAGGAGGAAGAAGGCGACGTACGCCCCCTGGACCAGGGCGCGCGCGGTGGGCAGAAACCGGTACGGGTTGCGCCACCGCGGGGTTGCCGCCTCCTTCCCGCCGCCCGCCGGCACCGGCGGCACCGGTCCGTTTCCGTTCCCGTCCATTCCGGAGATTCCCCCGAGGATGCCGTTCTCGATCGGCATGTACGATTGTATCCTCCCACGGCCTCCGCCGCCCGTTCCTTGACCTGGCTCAAAGGCGGAACGTACACTGGAGCCGGATTCGCAGGAACCGGGGCAGCGAGCCGGACGGGGACGGGGACATGGCGCTGATCGGGGAGGTGTTCGTCGCCGACATCCTGGGGAAGGCCGTTCTCGACCCGCGGGGAGAGGAGATTGGCCGGGTCCGGGACATCGCGGTGGAAGGGGGAACGCCGTTCCCCCGCGCGGTCGGCCTGTTCCTCGAGAAGAAGAAGGTGATGCGCTACCTCCCGTGGGAGGAGCTCTCCATCTTCAACCGGCGGATCATCTCCTCGCGCAAGAGGGAAGAGGAGATCCCGGAGAGCGCCCCGTCGGGGGACCGCCTCCTCATCGGCCGGGACATCCTCGACAAGCAGATCGTGGACATCAACGGCGCGAAGGTCGTCCGCGTCAACGACGTCAAGCTCACCGAGGAGGGGGGCATGGCGCTGGTCAGCGACGTGGACGTGGGGATGCGCGGCATCCTGCGCCGCCTGGGCGTCGAGCGGCGGGGGGACGCCTTCTTCCGCGCCATCCGCCACCCCCTCCGCACGCAGCTGATCTCCTGGGCGTTCATCCAGCCCCTGGAGCCGAAGCTCGAACGGCTCACCCTTTCCGTCTCCCGCGAGGCGGTCTCGGACCTGCACCCCGCGGACATCGCCCAGATCATGAGCGACCTGGCGCCGGAGGAGCGGCAGGAGTTCTTCGAAAAGCTCGATCCGGAGACGGCGGCGGAGGCGCTCCACGAGCTGACGCCGGAGGTGCAGGCCGACATCATCACCGAGATGGACAAGGAGCAGGCGGCGGACATCATCGAGCAGATGCCGCCGGACGAGGCGGCGGACGTCATCGCGGACCTCCCCACCGAGAAGGCGCAGGAGCTGCTCCAGCTGATGGAGAAGGAG
>DASWBR010000231.1:0-6831 GCA_036390495.1 Candidatus Deferrimicrobiaceae bacterium
TCGGCCGGCTGCGCAGGGTGGCCGAGGCCGTGGGGAGGACCCTGTAAGGCCGTGGGAAGGGAGCGGGTCGGTATCCTGGGCCTGGGTCTGATCGGCGGCTCGCTGGCGCTGGCGCTTTCCGGGAAGCGGGGCTCCCCCGAGGTGTGGGGGTGCGATCGCCGGAAGGAGCACGTCCGGCAGGCGCTGGCGGCCGGCGCGATCGCGAGGGGGTGCACCCCGCGGGAGCTCCCGGAGTGCGACGTCGTGATCGTGTGCGTACCCGTCCTTCGCTCCGTGGAGGCGATCCGCGCCCTCGGCCCCCGGATGCGGCCGGGCTCGGTCCTCACCGACGCGGGGAGCGCGAAGGCGACCGTCGTCCGGGAAGGGGAGCGCGCGGTCGCTGCGGGCGCCTCCTTCGTTGGGGGGCACCCCATCGCGGGGACGGAGCGCTCGGGCTTCGCCGCCGCGGACGGGACGCTCTTCGCGGGACGCACGTTCATCGTCACCCCCACGCGGAAAACGGACGAAGCGTCGGTGCGGCGGGTCCAGCGGATCTGGAAGCTCGCGGGTTCCGGGGCGCTGCTGCGGATGGATCCGCGCACCCACGACCGGGTCTTCGCCTACGTCTCCCACCTGCCCCACGTGGTGGCGTACGCCCTGGTCCACTCCGTGTCGACCCTGCGGACCCCCGTGCCGCTGGGGTACTCCGCCGGGGGGTTCCGCGACTTCACGCGGATCGCCTCCAGCAACCCGGAGATGTGGAAGGACGTCGTCCTCCAGAACCGCGACGAGGTCCTCCGGGCGATCGCGCATTACCGGCGCAACCTTCGCCTGCTCGAACGGCGGATCGCCGGGGGGGACGTGGAAGGGCTGCTCGGCTACTTCCGGCGGGCGAAGAAGACCCGGGAAGGGTTGCGGACGCCGTGAGCGGAGGGAGAATCCTTCGCGGGGAGGTCTCGGTCCCCGGCGACAAGTCGATCAGCCATCGCGCGGCGATGTTCGCCGGCCTGGCCACGGGGGAGAGCCGGGTGCGGGGATTCCTTCACGCCGAGGACACCCTGCGCTCCGTGGCGCTGATCCGGGCCCTCGGCGCGCGGGTCGAGGTGATCCGGCCGGACGAGCTGCGGGTCGAGGGGCGGGGATTGAAGGAACTCGCGGAACCCCCCGACGTGATCGACGCGGGAAACTCCGGGACCACGATCCGGATCGGGGCCGGGATCCTCGCCGCCCAGCCGTTCCTCTCCGTGGTGACCGGGGACCCGTACCTCCGCCGACGCCCGATGGGGCGGGTGATCCGGCCGCTTGTCGAAATGGGGGCCCGGATCTGGGGGCGCGCCGGGAACACCCTTCCCCCATTGTGCATTCAGGGAGGCTCCCTGAAGGGGATCCGGTACGAGATGCCCGTGGCTTCCGCGCAGGTGAAATCCGCCCTGCTGCTGGCGGGGCTGTTCGCCGACGCGCCGGTCACCGTGGTGGAGCCGATCCGGTCCCGGGACCACACGGAGCGGATGCTCTCTTCCATGGGGGCGAATGTCGTCCGCGAGGGGAACGCGGTCACCTCCGCCCCTGCAGAGCGCCTCGACCCTGTGGACATCACCGTGCCCGGCGACATCTCCTCCGCGGCATTCTTCCTGGTCCTGGCGGCCGTGGGGAAAGGTTCGGAGCTGACCGTCCGGGGGGTGGGCGTGAACCCCTTCCGCACCGGCGCCGTCGACGTCCTCCGGCGGATGGGGGCGGACATCCGGTACGGGGGGGAGCGTCTGTCGGGGGGCGAACCGGTGGCCGACATCGCGGTGCGCGGGGATGAACTGCGGGCCGCGCGGATCGATCCCGGGGAGGTCCCGGGGCTGATCGACGAGGTCCCCGCCCTCTGCGTCGCCGCCACCTTCGCCTCGGGGAGGACGGAGATCCGGGGGGCGGAGGAACTCCGGGTGAAGGAGTCGGACCGGATCGGCGCGATGGTGGCGGCCCTCTCCTCCCTGGGGGTCGCCTGCGGGGAATACCCCGACGGTCTTTGGGTGGAGGGCCCGGCGAGTTTCCGCCCCACCGGCCCCTGCGACAGCCGGGGAGACCACCGGATTGCCATGTCGCTCCTCGTTCTCGGGAAGGCGGCCGGCGCCCCGGTGGAGGTGAACGACACGGCGTGCATCGACACCTCGTTCCCGGAGTTCCGGCAGACGCTCGAGGGGCTTTCGGGATGAGGCGCCGGCCTGTCGTCACCGTCGACGGCCCCTCCGGGGCCGGGAAGACCACGGTGTCGATCCTCCTTGCGGAAAGGGCCGGGATGGTGCGCATCGACACCGGGGCGATGTACCGGGCGGTGGCGCTTGCGGCCCGGCGGGAGGGGGTCCCCTGGGACGACGGCACACGGCTCGGCGACCTCGCGCGCCGGATCGACCTCTCCTTCCGCACCGAGGGCGGCTCCGCCCGGGTCCTCCTCGGCGGGGAGGACGTGGGCGAGGCGATCCGGACGCCGGAAATCAGCATGGGGGCTTCCGCCGTGTCTGCCCACGGGGCGGTCCGGGAGGCGCTCGTCGCGAAACAGCGGGAGATGGGGAAGGACGGCGGGGTGATCCTCGAGGGGCGGGACACCGGGACCGTGGTGTTCCCGGACGCGGAGGCGAAGTTCTTCCTCGACGCGGCGGTGGCGGTGCGGGCGTTGCGGCGCTACCGGGAGATCGGGCCGGAAGGCGGGCAGCGCTACGAGGAGGTGCTCTCCGACGCGATCCGGCGGGACGTCCAGGACAGCACGCGGGAGCACTCCCCGCTGCGGGTGCCGGACGGGGCGTTCTACCTCGACACGACGACCCTCTCCGTCGACGAGGTCGTGGAGACGCTGCGGCGGCGCCTTCCCGGGGAACGGACGTGAAGGAGATCCTCGTCGCCCGGAGCGCGGGCTTCTGCTTCGGCGTCAAGCGCGCCATCGCGATCGCCGACGACACGGCGGGCAAGGCGCAGGACGAGGGGGCGGAAAGCCCGATCCAGTCCCTGGGACCGATCATCCACAATCCCCAGGCGGTGGAGCGGCTGGAGCGGAAAGGGGTGCGGGTGGTGGGGTCGGTGGAGGAGATCTCCTGCGGAAGGGCGATCGTCCGATCCCACGGCATCACCCGGTCCGACCGCGCCGCGCTGGAAGGGAAGGGGGTCACCATCATCGACGCCACGTGCCCGTTCGTCACCAAGGCCCAGGAGCACGCCCGGACCCTGAGCCGTGAAGGGTACGCCGTCGTCGTGGTGGGGGACCCCAACCACCCGGAGGTGAAGAGCATCATCAGCTACATCGAGAAGGGGGTCCCGGTCTTCACCTCCATCCCCGAGGTGAAATCCGCCCGGGGCGTCCGCAAGGCGGGGGTCGTGGCCCAGACCACCCAGTCGTTCGAAAACCTGATGGCCTTCGTCACCGCCGCGATGAAGCGTTTCCCGGAGGTGCGGGTGTTCAACACGATCTGCAACGCCACCGCGCTGCGCCAGCAGGAGTCAACCCGGCTCGCCGGGAAAGCGGACGTCATGTTCATCCTCGGGGGGTACAACAGCGCGAACACGCGGCGCCTGGCCGAGATCTCCCGGGAGATCAACCCGCGGACCCACCACATCGAGACGGCGGAGGAGCTTGAGGCCGGGATGGTGGAGGGTGCGCACGTGGCCGGCGTCACCGCCGGTGCGTCCACCCCCCAGTGGATCATCGACGGCTTCGTGGAGGCGCTGAAGGGGCTCTGGGAGGGGCACGAGATTCAGGTATCCTTTTACGAATAAAGGGTTGCGGTGTATAGTAAAAGGTCTTGGAGACCAAACCACAGGAGCCCGGCATGGACGAGAAACCCAACAAAACGGACCTCCCAGAGGGAGGGAACGCGGATTCCCCGGGTTCCCAGGGCCCGCCCGGGGGGGAAGAGGATTTTGCCAGAATGTTCGCCGCCAGCCTCGAGTCCACGGAGGAGGGCCAGGTCATCCACGGCCGGGTGATCAAGGTCCTCAAGGAGTACGTGGCGGTCGACATCAACAAGAAATCCGAGGGGATGCTTCCCCTGGAGGACCTCACCGAGGAGGAGAGGACGGGCCTCCGGCCGGGCGATCCGATCGAGGTGATGACCGAGGGGTACGACCAGGCGCAGGGGTTCATCCGTCTCTCCCGCTCCAAGGTGGTCAAGATCCGCGTGTGGGACGACCTGCAGAAGGCGTTCGACGAGGGGACCCCCGTGCAGGGCACGATCGTCGCCAAGGTCAAGGGCGGATACACCGTCGACATCGGCGTGAAGGGGTTCCTCCCGGGCAGCCAGGTGGACCTGCGGCCGGTGCGGGACAACGACCCGGTCATCGGCATCCAGGGGAAGTTCAAGATCCTCAAGTTCTCCCGGAAAAAGGCGAACGTGGTGGTCTCCCGGCGGGCGTTCATGGAGGAGGAGCGCGACTCTCTCCGGAAGGGACTGCTGGATCACATCCAGGAGGGGGACGTCGTCGAGGCGCGCGTGAAGAACATCACCGACTACGGGGTCTTCATGGACCTGGGCGGCCTGGACGGCCTCATGCACGTCACGGACATGAGCTACGGGAAGGTGGGGCACCCGTCCGACGTCTGCAAGGTGGGCGAGGTGCTGAAGGTGAAGGTGATCCGCTTCGACCGCGAGCGCGGCAGGATCTCCCTCGGCCTGAAGCAGACCCGGACCGACCCGTGGCTCGACATCGACAGCCGGTACGGGCCGGGGCAGCGCGTCCGCGGGAAAGTGACCAACACGACGAAGTACGGCGCCTTCATCGAGCTCGAGCAGGGCGTGGAGGGCCTCCTGCACATCTCCGAGATGTCGTGGAGCAAGCGGCTGAAGGATCCCTCCGAGGTGATGAAGGCCGGGGACGCGGTCGAGGTGCTGGTCCTCAAGGTCGACAAGGCGAGCAAGAAGATCTCCCTCGGCTACAAGCAGCTGCTCTCCAACCCGTGGGACGAGCTGAGGGCCCGCCACCCCGAGGGGTCCCTGGTGGAGGGGGTGGTGAAGAACGTGGCGGACTTCGGCCTCTTCGTGGACATCGGCGAGGAGATCGACGGCCTGGTCCACGTCTCCGACCTCTCCTGGAACACGCGGGTGAAGAATCCCGGCGAGCTGTTCCGGAAGGGCGATCGCATCCAGGCGAAGGTCCTGAAGATCGACCCGGAGGCGCAGAAATTCTCCCTGGGCATCAAGCAGCTGGGCGAGGACCCGTGGTCGGGGATCGAGAAGCGGTTCCGGAAGGGCGACCTGGTCACCGGGAAAGTCACCCGCGTGGCCGATTTCGGCGCCTTCGTGGAGATCGCGGAAGGGATCGAGGGACTCGTGCACGTCTCCGAGATCTCCCGCGAGAAGATCGAAAGCCCCTCGGCGGTGCTCAAGCCGGGCGACGAGGTGGGCGCGGTCGTCCTGGGCGTGGACCGGGTGAACAAGAAAGTCTCCCTCAGCATCCGCGGGTACGCGGACGAACTCGAGCGGAAGAACATGGAGGGATACCTCGGCAAACAGTCCGAGCAACCCGCGGAGAGCGTGGGAACCCTCGGCGAGGCGCTCCTGGCCAAGCTCAAGCCCGGAAACGGGGAGCAGGGCGGCTGAAAGGGCATGGCGGACCCGTTCCTCCTGCCGCCCCCCCGGCGGCGCCCCTTCCTGCGGGGGTGCCTGACGGTCACGGTCGTCCTGGCGGCGTTCCTCGCCCTGCTGACGATCATCTCCCGCATGGACAGCAACCCCCTGGCGAAGGGGGACAAGGTGGCGGTCATCCCGGTGAAGGGGATGATCTCCGACTCCGAGCCGGTCATCGAGCAGCTGAAGCGGTTCGGCAAGGACGACTCGGTGAAGGCGATCGTCCTCCGCATCGAGTCCCCCGGGGGAGGGGTGGGCCCGTCCCAGGAGATCTACGAGGAAGTGAAGAAGGTCGCGGCGAAGAAGCCGGTGCTCACCAGCATGGGGGCGCTGACCGCCTCCGGCGGCTACTACATCGCGTGCGCCACGCAGAAGGTGTTCGCCAACCCGGGGACGATGACCGGGTCGATCGGCGTGATCATGCCCTTCATGAACGTGCGGGAGCTCGCGGAGAAGGTCGGCCTGCGGGGGATGACGGTGAAGAGCGGCGAGTACAAGGACATCGGGTCGCCGCTGCGGGACATGAATGCGGACGAGCGGGCGCTCCTGCAGGGGGTGGTCGACAACGTCCACCACCAGTTCGTCAACGCCGTCGCGGAGGGGCGCAACCTTCCCCGGGAGGACGTGATGAGGATCGCCGACGGCCGCATCTTCACCGGGGAGCAGGCCAAGGCCCTCGGGCTGGTGGACGTCCTCGGGAACCTGGAGGACGCCGTCGCGGAGGCGGGGAAGATGGGGAAGATCCCCGGCGAGCCCAGGGTGGTGACCCCGCCGAAGAAGAAGATCTCCTTCCTCGAGCTCCTGAAGGAGGAGACGCGGACCCTCCTGGAGGAGAAGATTTCCGGAAACCGTCTGCAACTGAACTACCTTGCCCAATAACCCGTCGGAGGAACCGGAAGGATGACCAAGAGCGATCTGGTGGAGAAGATGTCGGAGTCGTTGACGAACCTCACGAAAAAGGAGTGCGAGGTCATCGTCGACACCGTGTTCCACAACATGAAGGACGCCCTGCAGCGCGGGGAGAAGATCGAGATCCGGGGGTTCGGGAGCTTCACCGTCCGGGTCCGCAGGGCCAAGGAAGGCCGCAATCCGAAGACGGGCGAGAAGGTCTCCATTCCCGAGAAGCGGATCCCCTTCTTCAAGGTGGGGAAGGAGCTGCGGGAAATGGTCAACGGCTGATCTCCGTTCATGGAGCGGATGTTCTCCCCCTGGCGGATGGAGTACGTCCGGCAGCCCGGCGGGGGAGGCAAGG
>DASWBR010000232.1:0-3814 GCA_036390495.1 Candidatus Deferrimicrobiaceae bacterium
CGGAAGGGAGGGGCGGCACGGGCCGGGCGCCGGTACCGTTCTCTACGGAAAGCCCTCCGGGCCCCCATCCCCCCGGAAATCCTCCTCGCGAACCTCCTCGCCGACCTCTCCCCGGGCGATGCGGAAGCAGCGGCGCGCCGCCTCCGGTTCCCCAACGTCCGGCGCGTCGTGCGGACCCTTTTGGACCTGCACGCGCTGCAGCGGCCCGGCAGGAGGAGGTTCCCCATGGCGCGAACCGAGGCGATCCTCGCCCGCGCCGAGGATCCCCGGGGCCTGATTGCCCTGTACCGCGCCATTCGCCGCTCCGCCGGCCGACCCGCAAGGGATCTGTCGCGCTTCCTCGCGCGGTGCGAAAAGATCCCGAACTGGATCGACGGGGAGTGGCTGTGCCGGAACGGGATCCCGGAAGGGCCGGCCCGCGAGGAACTGCTCCTCCGCGTGCGGGAAGCGTCCCTGGCCGGCGCCGTCCGGTCCCGGAAGGACGCGGAGCGTTTCGCGAGAGCAGGGCGGGGAATATAATGATGCCGTGGACAGGCCGCACGGGAAAGAGAGCGACATGGGGGGAACGGTCGGCAGGTTCCGGGACGGCGCGCTGGTCCTGATCGCGCTGGGTCTGCTCGCAGGGTGCGCCGCCTCCCGCGGCACGTCCGCGAAGGAGGAGCCCGCCGGCATTTCGGTCCACCTTCCCGCCGCGGAGCCGATGGACATCGAAACCCGGACCCAGCCCCCGGTCGTCGACCCGGTGCTGAACCTTCCCCCGCCCCAGCCGTCCGACGCCCACGAAGAGGGAAAGGCCCGATCGCTCGACCTGATAGATATTCACCTCGACAGCGGGAAACCGCATAAACCCGCCGGGAGCGTCCCGCCGGATGAATCCGGGAAACCGTAGCGGCTATCGCGTCCGGCCGCTTCCTCCCCCGCCACGGCCGCCGTCGCCGCTTCCCCCTCCTCCTCCGCGACTGCCGCCATCGCCCCCCCTGGAACCGCCTCTGCCAGCGTCCGGCACGGCCGGCACGACCACCGGCCCCTCGTCAGCGGGGACCTGCGGCGCCGGAACGGATTCGCGCACCCTGGGTGGCGGCAGCGCGGGAGGCTTTTCCACGGTCTCCCGTACCCTTTGCGGAAGGACCGCCGGAGACTTCTCCCGCGGGACGGCCTCGCCGGATTCCCTCGGTGGCTTGACCGCCGCGGGTGGGGCAACCGAAGCAGGGGGCCTCCCCGTCGCTGGCGGAACGGCCGGAGCTGTGCCGGCAGGCCTTTCTCCCCTTTCGGGCCGGCCTTTCTCCGGAACCGTTTCCCGGGGAATGTAGGTCCCCCCCGACGGGGCCTTCGTCTTTCCATCGGCCGGCTTGCCGGGCATCTCGTGACGTCCCGCCGGCCTGCGCTCCGTCTCACGGCCCTTCTTCGGCGTCGCCTGCCTGTCCTGGGGGCGCCCTTCCTGGATTGTCCTCTCAGGACGGACAGGCCGCATGTCCGTACGCGTCCTCTGGGGGAGCGTCCGCCGGAGTTCCGCCTGGCGCTCCGTCCGGACCGCGACGTAGTCGCGCGTCTGGCCCCCGTCCTTCCCCGCGCGGACGTATACGCTGCCTCGTTCGAGCGGACGGTCCCACCGCGCGAAGGACGCATCGGTGCGACGTACGGAGGTGGGCCGGTACCTCTCCCCGGGACGAAGGGGAACCCACCGCACCTGCCCCCCTTCGGGAACGAAACGGACGTTGGCCGGATAGTAGTACGCGTTCCGGTAATAGTACGGGTATCTCCGGTAGCCGTAATACGGCGTCCAGGGGACGCCGACGCCGACCGTGAAGAACGCGTTGTACGGATACCACACCCAGCCGAACGCCGGGATCGTGACCCAGTACCCGCACCGGTACGGGTACCACCCCCACGGTTCGTACGAAACCCACGTCCAGCCGTAGGGGCTGATCCACACCCACCTTCCGTATACGTACGGTGTCCAGCCGGTGGCGACGTACGGCCGCCAGACGTACCCGTACCCGGAGACGGAGACCCACTCCCCGTAATCCTGCAGCTCGGAGGTCACGGAGGGGGGAACCGGGACTTCCGCGCCGGATTCCGGGGGGAACGCCGGCTTTGCCTGCGGCTCCGGATCGCCGTAGCGGCTGACACGGACCTCCTCCCCGATGAGGGCCTGCTCCCCTCCCCGGACCCGGACCTCCCCCTCGTCCTTGACGACGGTGGCCTCGCCGGAGCGCACGACGAGGTTCGTCCTGTTCTTCTCGTCCACGACGACCCAGTATTTTCCCGGAACGGGGACGTGCACCCTGGCGCTCCCCGGGACCCGGACCGTGACCGGCGCGAAATCGTCCGGCGGGAGGTCGAAGCGGATCTCCCCGGAGCGGATGCGGAATACGGATCTCCCCTCCTTGAGCTCCCGCACCTCGAGGTCGGTCCCCGATGTCAGAAGGAGGTATTGCCCGCCGTGGAACTGCAGCTCCCCTTCCGAGGAGGCCGGGACGCTGATCCGGCTTCCCGGGGGTACCGGGCTGTTTGTGGAAAACTCCTCCCAATCCCCGTTGGCCTCCGTCCGGACCCACACGGAACCGTCCAGGACCTTGAGCCTGGCGATCGAATAGGCGGGGATTCCGGCCGCATCCTCCGGCTCCCCCGCGAAGACCGCGACCGCGGCGAAACAGGCGAATGCGGCGAGAAACCCTGCTGCGCGCCTCATGACGTGTTCCCTCCTTCCTGACCTGCCTGTTGGACGGGGCGACCCGGGGGGATTATTCACCCGCGGATGCTATACTTTTCCCTTTCCATATTATCGGCCCTCTACCACCGGAAGGGAAAGGTTCGGATTGTACCGCCTGGACGAGAGAAACCGCGCCATCGGGGAGATGTTCTCCGGCATCGCCCCGAGGTACGACTTCCTGAACCGCCTCCTTTCCCTCGGGGCGGACCGGCGGTGGCGCCGGCAGGCCGTTTCGGAGATGGTTCCTGCCGCCGGGGGGAGGCACCTGGACGTTGCCACGGGGACCGCCGACATGGCGCTGGAGATCCTCCGCCAGAAAGGGAGCGCGTCCGTCACCGGCGCGGACATCTCCCTGGAGATGATGCGGGTCGGTCAGATGAAATGCCGGCGCGCGGGAGCCGGCGGGCGGGTCGCCTTCGTCCGGGCGCCCGGCGAAACGCTGCCGTTCCGGGACGGCGCCTTCGATTCCGCCTGCGTGGCGTTCGGCATCCGGAACGTGGTGGAACGGGAACTCGGCCTTCGGGAGATGTGCCGCGTCGTCCGCCCGGGCGGGCGGGTCGTGGTCCTCGAGTTCTCGACGCCCCGGAGCCGGCTCTTCGGGGCGCTATACCGGGTCTACTTCACCCGGATCCTGCCCAGGATCGGGGGGCTCTTCTCCCGGCGTTCGGCGTACGCCTACCTCCCGGAGTCGGTCCTGTCGTTCCCCGATCCGCCGGTATTTGCGGACATGATGCGCCGCTCCGGCTGCGCGACGGTGGCGTTCCGGTCCCTGACATTCGGGATCGTCACCCTTTACGTCGGGACCCGGTGACGCATCAGGGGCTCGCGGAGGCTTCCGCCTCGAACCACCCTTCGAAAAGCGCGGTGGTGAGGTACCGCTCCCCCGCGTCGGGCAGGATCGTCACGATCGTCTTCCCGGCGAACTCCGGCAGCTTCGCGAGGCGCACCGCCACCGCCGCAGCCGCGCCGCAGGAGATCCCGGAGAGGATCCCCTCTTCCCGGGACAGCCGCCGGGCGAAGGCGATCGACTCGTCGTTGGTGACCGTCTCCACCCGGTCGACCAGCGACAGGTCGAGGACGTCGGGGATGAACCCCGCGCCG
>DASWBR010000233.1:0-5967 GCA_036390495.1 Candidatus Deferrimicrobiaceae bacterium
CAGCAGGCCGTAGGCGACGTTGGAGATCGACGGACACCCGTACTTCTCCGGCAGGGTGGCGCCGTAGAACCCCAGCTCCCCCATCTTCGGGATCAGGTGGGAGGGGAACTTCTCCTCCTGGGCGTACCGGTCGATGATCGGAAGGACCTCTTCGTTGACGAATTTCCTGGCGGTGGCCCGCACCATTCTCTCGTCGTCGGTCAGCAGCCCCTGGAAGTCCATGTAATCCGTCAATTCCGTGGTCGCGCTCATGCAGGTCTCCTTTTCTTCCCCGGTCTCGGGTATTAACCCCCCGGTATTCGGTCTCCGGGCTGGCGGGGGGCTTCCTTCCAGAGGAACCCCCCGCCATGCCCTCCGTCTGCTTTTCGTTTCCCGGACGCGAGATTACGACGCCTGCGGAAGCCTCCCGAGCGCCTTCAGCTTCTCGTGGCGGAACGCTCCCCAGAGGGCCGCGCCGATGGCGCCGGCGTAGAGGGAATCCGGGTGGGTGGCCACCTGCGTCCCCATCTTCTGCTTCTCCATGCCGTCCGAAAGCGCCTGGACGAGCCCGGTGTCGAGCGCCAGTCCGCCGGTCATCATCACCACTCCCTGCCGGACCTCGATCGACTTCAGCAGCTTGAGAAGGCGCTCCGCCATGGATTCGTGGATGCCGCGGAGGATGTCGCTGGGGGGGATCGACCGGGACACCATGTTGATGACGTCCGTCTCCGCCAGGACCGCGCAGATGCTGCTGACCTTCTCCGGGTTCGTGGACTTCCGGGAGAGCGCCCCGATCTCGTCCTGGGCGATCCCGAGGTACCGGGAGATGTTCTCGAGGAACTGCCCGGACCCCGAGGCGCACTGGCTCGTCATGCGGTAGTTCAGGACCTTCCCCCGCTCGTCGATCCGGATGGCGCGCCCGTTCAGCGCGCCGATGTCGAGGACGGCGCGGGCCTGGGGGTTGAGGAACAGCGCGCCGCGGGCGTGGGTGGTCATCGAGTAGAAGTGCCCGGTGGCGCCCGCGAAGCTCTCCCCCTCGCCGGTGGTGGCGACGTAGTCGACGTCGCTCCGCTTCACCCCGGCCACCCCGAGGACATACTCCATGGACTCCGCGACGAGCTGGAACGGGACGCGCTGCCGGATGCGCGCATCCCACCGGGCGAGCCACTCCGGGTTCCCGCCGGCAACCCGGAAGAGGGCGGTCTTGATGACGCCGGAGCCGACGTCGATTCCGATGGAAAGGGTCATGGCCTGTCTCCCGTCACTGGAGCACCGCCCGGTGGGCGAACGTCGCCCCCCCGAGCGCGCCGGTGTAGATCGATTCGGGGCTGATGTTGATGGTGACCTCGCCGTAGTTCTCCCGGACCAGCTGGCGCAGCTCCTTCACCGCGGCCTCGTTCTTGGCGACCCCGCCGGTGAAGGTGAACTCGTTCGTGACGCCGCCGGACCGGGCGATGATGGACATGGCGCGCAGCATGATCGCCCGGTGCAGGCCGGCCAGGATGTCGGCGCGGGTCTCGCCCAGGGCGAGGCGGTCGCGCAGCTCGGCGCCGGCGAACACCGTGCAGGTGGAGTTGATCCGCGTGGACCGGGTCGCCTTCATGGCGATGGGGCCCAGCTCGTGGAGGCCGATCTTCATCTCGTCGGCGATGTAGCCGAGGTAGCGGCCGCAGCCGGCCGCGCACCGGTCGTTCATCTGGAAGTTCGTGACGATCCCGTTCTCGTCCACCTGGATCCCCTTGGTGTCCTGCCCGCCGATGTCCAGGACGGTCCGGGTGCCGGGGAACATCCTGTGGGCCCCGAGGCCGTGGCAGAGGATCTCGGAGCGGATGTGCTCCTTGGGAAAGGGGAGCCGGACCCTGCCGTACCCGGTGCCGACGACGTACGTCTCCTCCAGCCCGATGTCCAGCACCTTCTCGAGGGCCGCGCGCGCGTCCGCCTCGCCGACCCCCACACCCTTTTCCTCCCGGTACGCCCGCGCGAGGCCGTCCCGGAGCTGGCGGGCGACGACCTCGTCCGGGGAAACCCGGCTCTCGATGT
Source organism: Candidatus Deferrimicrobiaceae bacterium (assembly GCA_036390495.1). Classification (GTDB taxonomy): domain Bacteria; phylum Desulfobacterota; class Deferrimicrobia; order Deferrimicrobiales; family Deferrimicrobiaceae; genus JAGGAJ01. The sequence goes on from DASWBR010000233.1 coordinate 2,020, forward strand.
CGAGGATCGCCTTGTCATAGAGGTTCAGCATGGTCTCGAAGGGGATCCCGGCGTCCCGGCACCGGTCTTCCGCGAGGCTCATGAAGCGCGAGCCCGCGATGTCTCGGAAGAAATCGGATTTCCGCTGTGCGCCGGGGGCGTAGATCGCCGGGGCCTCCCCCTCGATCTTCCGGAACACCGCGGCCAGCGCCCCCCGAAGCACCCCCTTGCTCTCCTGGAACCGGGGGTGGTCGAGGTACGATTCGCACGTTTCCTCGAGCTGGCGCAGCTCGGAGAGGAACTGCTCGAGGCGGAAATTGCGCTCCAGATTCGACAGCAGGAGCTCCGTCCCGCCGCCGGATCCGAGCGCCTTGCTGAACAGGGTGAACCGGGCGCCGATCTTGGCCTCCTGCTTGGAGACCCGGGCCGCGACGTCGTAGTTGGAGCGGGAGTTGGTGATCCCCCGGCCGAGGATCTCCTGGTTCTCTCCCATGAGCAGCGCCTTCGTGGTGGTGGAGCCGAGGTCGATCCCGATGAACGTCCGCATGCGGCCGTCTCCTTCAGGCGCCGGCCGCGGCGGAACCGCCGGCCCGGCGCTTCTGGTCGATCATCTGGAAGTAGCTCTCCAGGCGGTTCTTGACGTTCGCCGCGGAGAAGTACCGCGGGTCCACGAGGTCCGTCTCGATGAAGGCGCCGGGCTTGCCGGTGATCCGCTCGATCTCCCGCATCATCACCAGCTGGCCCGCGGAGAAGCTGTTGCAGCTCTTGATGGAGTTGATGAGCAGGCCGTCGGCGTCGTACTCCGCGAGGTTCCGCGCCAGCATGTCCACGCGGGTCGGGAGGTTCCGGTTGGTGTAGACCCCCAGGCAGTAGTCGGCGAGGGACTCCAGCGGGTGGTCCGGGTCGTGGCGGAACCCGTCGTAGTCGTAGACCCCTCCCACCTTGGTGTAGGAGCTGGCGACGACCACGGCGCCCGCCTCGTGGAACATCTGCCAGAAATCGCGGAACGAGGTCCAGTTCGGAGGCCCTTCGACCACCAGCCGGTACTTCTCCTCCGGCATGTCCCCATCCGGCGTCTGCGCGCACAGCCCCTTCGCGATGCGCTCCTCGATCTCCGTGCGGAGCATGCGGTAATACTCGATGCACTCGTCCGTGCCCCGGAAGGCGGTGAAGATCGGCCCCATGTAGTACACCCCGCCGAAGTAGCAGTCGATGGGGGAGGGCCGGTGCTTCGACGACTCGAGCATCCACACCAGGTCCTCCTCGGCCACGGCCGACTTCCGGAGGTATTCCCGCAGCCGGTCGATGTCGAACTTCACCCCCGACACCTTCGAAAGCGTCGGGATCACCTCCTCCTTCAGCTGCTGCACGATGTAGTCGCGCATGTTCCGGGTCGGCTTCCCGTCGGCGGCGTAGGGGACGTGCAGCATGACCGTCGGGCACTTGTACTGCTCCCGCAGCAGTTCGAACCACTTCATGAAGGTGAAGCAGCCGGTGTAGCTGAGGAGCAGCACGTCCGGATCGGGGAACGGCTTGCCGTTGGGCGCGATGTTCCCCTTCCCCATCATCCCGATGTCCGCCTTCACGTAGGTGCAGACGTCCTCGGAGTGCCCCGCCCGCTCCGCCTCCATGATCATGTCGCCGGACTTCTTGCGCATGGCGTTCTGGATGGCGTTTATCTCCGGCAGGTTGTTGGCGATGTCGAAGCACATGAGCAGCTCGTTCAGGTTCCCGGGGACGAAGGTCGAGGAAACCTTGCACCCGCCGCCGGTGATCCGGTCGTAGTTGCGGGTGATCATCTCCTTCTGGATGAGCTGCGAAGAGGACTTGACGACTTCCCTTTGGCTCATGCGGCACCCCACAGCTTGATGGAGTCGGCGAACGTCCCGGACTGCTCCCGGATCGGCTGCATCTGTCCGGAGTTCTCGGCGTACTGCATGGTGATGTAGGGGACCCCGAGGGCCTCGAGCCGGCTGACCATCATCGGCTGGTCGAGGAGCGCGGGGTCGCAGAAGCTCGGCGCGGCGAAGATGACCCCGTCGGCGTTCCTACGGCGGATGGCGTCGATCAGGTAGCTCCCCTTCTGTTCCCGATCGGCCTCGTACTTCGCCGCCGTCTGGGCCGACTGGTGCAGGAACGCCCGGGCGAGGTTCCCGATGGGGTCCCCGGCGGTCGGCACCTCGGAGAGGAGCCACCGGGTGACCAGCAGCAGGTCGTCGTCCACGATGTAGCAGCCGGACATCTCGAGGGACTTGATGAGGTTCAGCGGCGGCTGCTCGCAGAAGACCCCGGTCAGGAGGACCCGGCAGTTGTCGCGCATCGGCCGGTCCTCCGCCTCCGCCGCGGCGAGGTATTCCCGCATCAGGGCGGTGTGCTCCTCCGGGGGGAGGACCATGCCGGCCCGCATCAGCAGGTACACCTCGGCGGACGGCGCCTTCCAGGGGGTGGCGGACCGGAAATCGTACACCTCGTTCACCACCCGGCGGTTCTCGTTGTAGACCGCGATGGAGCGGCGGATGTCGTCGTCGGTGATCTCCCGGCCCGCGAGTTTCCCGAGCCCCTCCCGGAGCTCCCGCAGTTCGTTGGCGTAGAAGACGCCGCCGACCTCGTCCCGGAAGTTCTGCGGCGCGTCGAAATAGCGGACGTACTTGTCCTTGAACAGGATCTGCCAGATTCCGCTCAGGTTCCGGATGACGTCGCAGATGGAGGGGAACATCATGCCGTCGACGAAGTCGAGCCGGCCCGTGACCGCCAGCTCGAGGGTGGAGCGGGGGATGCGGCAGATGTAGCTCTGGTAATAGGCGTCCCCGTGGATCACCTCGAGGTCGGCTCCCCCCCCGAGGATCCCCAGGGGGAGCATCCCGGCGGCGTGGACGATCTCGCGCGGGACGTAGACCGGCATGTAGCCGATCACCTTGCGGCCGGGACGCGCCGCCTTCCACTCCCGCGCCCTCGGGAAATTCAGGTCGTCGAAGATCTCCTGGCAGAAGGAGACGATCTCCTTCACGGGCCTCGTACTCATGGTTTCCGCTCCGCCTTCGGGACCAGGCTTTCCACGAGCTCCTCGCTCCAGGGGATCCCCTTCGCCAGCCCCTGGCGCAGCCTGACGAAATCGATCTCGCGCCCCGTCTCCTTCGTCCCCTCGTTGAAGGCCCGGAACCCCGCGCGGGCCTCGTTCATCATGTTGAGCGCCAGCCAGGCCCTGGAATTCTCCTTGTTGCGGTTCCACGCGTCGAGCTTGGGCTTGCGCAGCTCCTCCAGGCTCTTCGTCATGCACTCGGGGAACGTCTCCAGCAACTTCGAGCACAGCTCCTCGACCTTCGCGTCGAGGAGGGAGAGGTCGACCTCGCCCGCCTTGATCGCGGCGAGCCCCTCCTTGTAGGCGGCGCCGGTCCGGAACTCCCCGTGGACGACCCGGCCGTACTCGTCGAGCATCCGGTCGGTGACCACGGTCGGGTTGGGGACGAACTTCCCGCCCACCTTGAGGGCGGGGACCACGTCGCTGACGATGCCGAGGCGGGCCGCCTTGTGGGCGGAGAACGGCTCGCACAGGGTCCCGGAGACCATCGCCTGCTCGCACCCGATCATCACCGGCAGGAAGTCGGTGGCTCCGCCGATCGCCGCCGAACCGTGCTTGGGTCCCGCCTGGCCGAAGTTCGCGAGGTCCTGCGCGATGGTGAAGTCGCAAGCCATCCCGATCTCCTGCCCGCCCCCGATGCGCATGCCGTTGACCCGGCAGACCACCGGCTTGTCGCAGCCGAGGATGGCCGAGACCATGTCGTTGAACAAGCGCATGTACTGGCGGTACTCCTGGGGGTTCCCGGCGTAATACTCGGCGTACTCCTTCGTGTTGCCGCCGGTGCAGAACGCCTTGTCCCCGACGGCGGTGAACACCACGGCGTTGACCTCCCGGTCCACGGAAGCCCGGCGGAAGGCGAGGATGACGGCCTTCACCATGTCGGTCGTGTA
>DASWBR010000234.1:0-3167 GCA_036390495.1 Candidatus Deferrimicrobiaceae bacterium
TTGTCCACCCGGTAGAACCGTTCGAAGATTCGCGGCAACTCGTCGGGGGGGATCCCCGGGCCGTCGTCCACGATTTCCATCGTGCACGCTCCGTCCTCGACTTTTCCGGATAGGGTGACCCGCCCACCCTCCTTGCCGTGCTTGACGGCGTTGTCGACCAGGTTCGACACCGCGAGGATCAGATTCCGGACATCGACCCGGACCGTTCCATCCCCCGCGACCACCTCGAGGGTCTTCCCGGACCGTTCCGCGAACTCCCGGTGGAGATCGGCGATGCGGGCGAGAAGGTCGGGAAGCGCGATTTCTTCCCTCTCCAGCGGCACGGAGGCGGCCTCCGCCCGGGAGAGGTCGAGGAGATCGTCGATCAGGCGCTCCATCCGGAGGGCGTTCCGGTGCGCGACGTCGACGAAGGCGGGATCGGGCATGGCTCCCTCCCGGGCGGCGTCCTGGATCGCCTCGAGGTATCCCCGGATGCTCGTAAGCGGCGTCCGGAGTTCATGGGAGGCGTTTGACACGAAGTCGCTTTTCACCTGCGCGAGCCTCCGCTCATCGGTTACGTCCCTGAGGGTCAGGAGGATGTCCACGTCCTTTCCTTCCCCGTACCGGACGGTGGTCCCGGAAATCCTGGCGATCCGGTTCCCCTGGCGCGTGACGACCGGAATGTCCCGGGGAGGCGGGGAACCTCCCTTTACCCATCCGTCGATGAACGCCAGCACTTCCGGGTTCCGGAACACCTCGGCATACGGCCTCCCCTCCCCCATGGTCTCCGAGGTGTCCAGGATCTTTCCCGCCTCGCGGTTCACGGTGCGGACCGTCCGGCCCGCCCCAACGACGACCACGCCGTCGGCCAGATTGGCGAGGATCGTCTCCAGTCTTGCTTTCCCCGCGTCCAGTTGGGAAATCGTGCTGGACAGCTCGGACGCCATGCGGTTCATCGCATCCGCCATCTCCTCGAGCTCGTCCCCGGTCCGGACCTGGGCGCGGCGGGAGAGATCTCCGGCGCCCATTTCCCGGGCGGCGGACTGCATCTCCTTCAGAGGGTTCGTGACCTTGCGGGCTACCAAGGCCGTTCCGGTGAGGATGGTGAGAAGGGCGGCGGCGCCGGTTCCCCAGATGATCCCCGTCACCTTCCACAGGCGACGGGAAAGATCCGCGGCGGGAACTGCAGCCCGGGCGACACCGAGGATCTTCCCTCCCCCCAGGATCGGCATGGCGGCGTATCGCTGTTCCTCCCGGACCGTGATGCTGCGGCGGTGGGAGAACGCCGGCGATCCCGAAAGAGCGTCCCGTATCTCCGGGTGACCGGCGTGGTTTTCCATCCCCGGAACCCCGGCTGCACCGACCGCGGAGTCGGCCGCGACCTCCCCATCCGGGAGGACCACGGTGATGCGGGTTCCCATCTCCCGGCCGATGCGATCCCCTTCCCTTCCGAGGCGGTCACGGTCCAGGGGCGATTGTTCGAGGAGAGGACGGAAGGTTTCCGCCGCGATGCGGGCGCGGGAAGTAAGGTTCTCGTCGGCATCGGCCAAGACGAGGCCGCGCACGAGGAAGAAGCCGGCAGCTCCCGCCAGGGTGAGCGCGATCCCGGCGATGGCCAGGTACGTCAGAACGAACTTCGAGGCGATGGACGATCTGCGCGGCAAGGAAACCTCAACTTTCCCGAAGCTTGTATCCCACGTCCTTGACCGTCTCGATCGCCTTGGCAAGGAGCGGGATCTTCTGTCGCAGGTTGGCGATATGGACGTCCACCGTCCTGTCGGTCACGTGGGTCTCATCCCCCCACACCTTCGAAAGGATCGCGTCCCGGGATAACACCCTCCCGGTAGAGGTGAGGAGCGTCTGGAGTATCCGGAACTCTTTCGACGTGAGGGATACGACTTTCCCGTGGTACCGGACTTCGTGTCGCGCCACGTCCATCTGCAGGTTGCGGTAGGAGAGGGGTGCCGGCTCCGGTTCCGCAGCCGGGGGGCGACTTCTTCTCAGGATCGCCTTGATCCGGGCTATCACCTCCCGGGGGCTGAACGGTTTCGGGACGTAGTCGTCGGCACCCAGCTCGAGGCCGACTACCCGGTCGGTCTCGTCGCCCTTTGCCGTCAGCATGATCACCGGCGTCCGTGCCAATCCCGGGTCCGACCGGACAGCGCGGAGCACCTCCAATCCGTCGGTCTTCGGGAGCATGATGTCGAGAAGGATCAAGTCCGGTTTCTCCCTCCGGGCCGCAGACAGGGCCGACTCCCCGTCCACCGCGAGGATCGGGGCGAAACCCTCCTTCCGGAGATAATGGGCGAGGAGTTCCCGGATTTCTTTCTCGTCTTCGACGACGAGGATGGTGCGCAACAGGAATCCTCCAACAGCACGGAGTGGAAGCCCATTATAGGGTCCCGGATGGGAAATGGTACATCCTCCGATCCCGCAGGATGCCCGCGTTTCTGACATTCGTCGGGCGCGCAGTGTCTAAAAGGGATATAGAAAAAGCCCGTGACTGGAGATAACCCCAACCACGGGCCTGGAAAAATGCTGGCTCCCCAAATGTTCCGCCCTACTAACCGCCAGGTGGAACCGGAGGTCTGGTTCCGGATCGTCCATCTCGCCCAGAATAGCCACACTTTCGCCCCCGTGGCGGCCTACCGCGAGCAGACGGTCGAAATAGCCCTCGGGCCCAAGGGGGCAATCGAAAACGGCAACATCGGCGCCTTGACGCGTCGAGTGTCGGCCGGCAGTGTGGTGAGTACCACTGTAGCGCCGCGGGACAGTTCCAATCCACCCAAAGAGCCCAAGACCCCCCGTGTGACCGAACTCCTCCGCAAGGCGAACGAGTGGCGGAGGCAGCTCGACGCCGGCGAGGTCCGCACCTAAGCTGAAATCGTCGGCAGAGAAGGTATCACTCGCGCACGAGTCACCCAAATCCCGGGTCTGCTTCGTCTGGCCCCTGAGATCCAGGAGATGATCTCGGCCATGCCCAAGATGTCCAGCAACCCAGCAGGCACCGAGCGAGCATTGCGGTCCATCGTGCATTAACAAATTCAAAATGCTCAAGGATTCAGTTGGTTCCCCGATCCCGGCGACGGTACCGGATGCCGAGCTGGTCCATGCGCGTGCGAAGAGTCGTCGGGTTCACACCAAGCAATTCCGCCGCCCCGCCGGGGCCGTGGATCTTGCCCTGGGCG
>DASWBR010000235.1:0-5919 GCA_036390495.1 Candidatus Deferrimicrobiaceae bacterium
TCATCCGTTTCCCCCTTCCCCAGGGGGGGGACCCCTCGATTTCACCGGCGAGCGCCCGGGCGGCGTCGGGATTGTGTCCGCCGTCCACCCAGGCTCCCGCGTTCTTCCTTCCCGGGATCCGGCAGAGCCGGCCGGGCCAACTCGCCGCGGACACCGCGACGGCGGCTTTCCCCGCGAAGCGGGCGGGGGAAATCCCCACCGCGGCGGCCCACCGCCAGGACGCTGCGAGGGCGACCGCCGCGTTGTCCCGCTGGAACACGCCGGCCATCCGGAGGCGAATCCGACGGAGCGAGACGCCCGGCAGGCCGACGGCCAGGGAGCCGTCCCGGCAGAGGCGCCACCCGAAATCCTTCCCGAGCTCCCATACGGGGCACTTCAGGAGCTTCGCCCGGCGGCGGATCACCGCGCGCGCCGATGGCCGGATCCGCCCCATCACGAGGGGGACGCCCGCCTTCAGGATGCCGGCCTTCTCCCCCGCGATCCGCGCGAGGGTGTTTCCCAGCCACTCCCGGTGATCGATCCCGATCGTGGTGATGACGGAGACGATCGACCGGCAAGCCGTGGTCGCGTCCCAACGTCCCCCCAGGCCGGTCTCCATGACCACCAGCGGCGTTCCCGTTCTCCGGAACCAGTCGCACGCGACCCAGGTCATCGTCTCGAAATACGTGAGCGGATCCTGTCTCCTGCCGAGTCCGGCCGCCGCGCGGAACCCTTCCCGGAGGGCCCTGGCGGGAATCATCACGCCGTCGGTGCGGATCCGCTCCTCCGGGGAGAGGAGGTGGGGGGAGGTGTAAAGGCCTACGCGAACCCCGGAGATCTCCCGGAGGATGGCCTCGAGGAAACAGGCCGTGGACCCCTTCCCGTTTGTCCCCGCGACGTGGAAGGTCCGGAACGCCGATTCCGGGTGACCGGAACGGGCGAGCGCTCCCCGCATCCGGGAGAGCCCTTTCCGGACGGTTTCCGGGCCGGAGGGCCGCGGCGCCAGGGTCATCGATCCCCGGCGCTCGAGAGATACCGCAGGATCTGTGTCAGGGTCGACTTGAGCCGGCTCCTCTCGACGATCATGTCCACCATCCCGTGCTCGAGGAGAAACTCCGCGCGCTGGAAACCTTCCGGCAGCTTCTGCTTGATCGTCTGCTCGATGACCCGGGGGCCCGCGAACCCGACGAGCGCGCCGGGTTCCGAGATGATCACGTCTCCCAGCATGGCGAAACTGGCCGCGACGCCTCCCGTGGTGGGGTCCGTGAGAACGCTGATGTAGGGGATCCGGGCGTCGGAGAGGCGCGCGAGGGCCGCGCTGGTCTTCGCCATCTGCATCAGGGAAAGGGTCCCTTCCTGCATCCGGGCGCCCCCGGAGGCGCTGAAGACGATCAGCGGGAGGTTCCCCTCCAGCGCGGTCTCCGCGGCGAGCGCAACCTTCTCCCCCACCACGCTTCCCATGGAACCGCCCTGGAACTCGAAATCGAGGACGGCCAGCACCGCGTCGATGCCGTTGATCTTCGCCTTCCCGGTGATGACCGCCTCGTTCCGCCCCGTCTTCTTCTTCGCCTCTTTCAGCCGGTCGACGTACCGCTTCGTGTCCGAGAAGTTCAGCGCGTCCACCGACTCCAGTTCCCGGGCGAACTCCTCGAACGTTCCTTCGTCGGTCACCGCGCGGATCCTCTCCATCGCGGGGATCCGGAAGTGATAGATGCACTTGGGGCAGACGTTCAGGTTCCTCTCCACCTCGGGCTTGTAGATGATCTCGAGGCAGGCGTCGCACTTGATCCACATCCCCTCCGGGATCTTGATCCGCTTGTCGCCTTCGTCCTTTTTCCGGAACAGTCGAATCGCCATGGTCAGTTCACCTCAGCGCCGATTTGAGCGAGCGGACGAACCGGTGCAGCGCCGCGGGCCCCTGCCTGCCGCGGCCGTGCCGTTCGACGACCTTCACGCAGGCGCTCCCCACCACCGCGGCGTCCGCGTGGCGGGTGGCCTCCCGGGCCATGCGCGGCGTGGAGATCCCGAATCCCACGGCGAGGGGGAGAGCCACGACCCGGGACACCTCCCGGGTCCACGCCGCGACTCCGGGTGGGAGGGATTTCCGCGCGCCCGTCACCCCGGTGAGGGAAATCAGGTAGAGGAATCCCGAACCTGCCCGGTCGAATTCCCGGATACGCGCCAGGCCGCTGGTGGGTGCTGCCAGCGGGATCCAGTCCAGCCGGGCTTCCCGCATCGATGGAACCGCCTCCCGGCTCTCCTCGTACGGCAGGTCGACGACCAGGAATCCGTCGGCGCCCGACGCACGGGCGTTACGGCACAGCCGCGGGATCCCGTACCGGAGGAAAGGGTTGTAGTACCCGAAGAGGACCACCGGCGTGGCGTGGGTTTTCCGGAACGCCGCAACCAGGTCCAGCGCGCCCGGGACGGTCATGCCAACCGCGAGGGCCCTGCCGGAGGCCGCCTCGATCGTCGGGCCGTCCGCCGTGGGGTCGGAGAACGGGACGCCCACCTCCAGGATGTCCGCGCCGCCGTCCGCAGCGGCCCGGAGGTAGGCGAGGGAGGCCGCCGGGGAAGGGTCCCCCGCCGTCAGGTACACCACGAGCCCCTTTTCCCCGGCCGCCCGAAGCCGCCGGAACGCGTCATCGATCGCCGGCACTGCAACCCCCCAACCGCTCCATCAGGATCCCCATGTCCTTGTCGCCACGCCCGGACAGGTTCAGGATCACCGTTTCGGACCGCCGCATCCGCCGCGCGAGGAAGACGGCATACGCGACGGCGTGGGACGACTCCAGGGCCGGCTGGATCCCTTCCAGCCTCGAGAGCAGGTCGAACCCTTCCAGGGCCTGGGCGTCCGTCACGGCGACGTACCGGGCCCGGCCCGTCGTCTTGAGCCACGCGTGCTCCGGGCCGACGCCGGGATAGTCGAGGCCCGCCGAAATCGAGTGGGCCTCGAGGACCTGTCCGTCCCGGTCCTGCAGGACGTACGACTTGCTTCCGTGCAGGACCCCCACCGTCCCCCGCGACAGGGTCGCGCCGTGCCGTCCGGTGGAAAGGCCCTCCCCGGCCGCCTCCACACCGAACAGCCGGACCCCGGGGTTCCGCAGAAAGGGGGCGAAGATCCCCAGCGCGTTGCTTCCACCGCCGACGCATGCGACCACCGCTGCCGGCAGCCTTCCCGCCACCTTCCGGAACTGCCGCATGGCCTCCCGGCCGATCACCGACTGGAAGTCCCGGACCATGGCGGGGTAAGGATGGGGGCCCGCGGTCGACCCCAGGAGATAATACGTGGTGCGGACATTGGTCACCCAGTCGCGGAGCGCCTCGTTCATGGCGTCCTTCAGGGTGCGGCTGCCGGAGGTCACCGGGTTGACGGTCGCGCCGAGAAGCCGCATCCGGAATACGTTCAGCGCCTGGCGCCGGACGTCCTCCTCCCCCATGTAGATCTCGCACGGGATCCCCATCCGCGCGCATACGGTCGCCGTGGCGACGCCGTGCTGGCCCGCCCCGGTCTCGGCGATGATCCGCTTCTTCCCCATGCGACGGGCGAGAAGCCCCTGGCCCAGCGTGTTGTTGATTTTGTGGGAACCCGTGTGGGCGAGGTCCTCCCGCTTGATGAAGATCCGGGCTCCCCCCGCGTGGCGGGAGAGGCGCTCCGCGTAGTAGAGGGGGGTGGGCCGGCCGGCGTAGTCGCGCAGGGAGGCGGCGAGCTCCCTGCGGAAGGAGGGGGCCTTCCTCGCGCTCCGGTACGCTTCCTCCAGCCCGATCAGCGCGGGCATCAGCGTCTCGGCGACGTACCTCCCGCCGAAGGGGCCGAAATGCCCGCTGCGGTCCGGCACCCTGGACGTCTCAAGCGTCCGCAAGAAGCAATCCCCTCCTCGCCCTCTCCACGAAGGCGGCTACCCTCTCCGGATCTTTCTTTCCCGGAGCCGATTCGACCCCGGACGCCACGTCCACCGCGTTCGGTCTCGACTCCGCGATCGCCCGCTCCACGTTCTCCGGGGAGAGTCCCCCGGCGAGGACCCACGGCTTCCCCGGCCCTGCGGCACGCGGCCCTGCGAGGAGATCGCCGAACCGGTCCCGGAGCGTCGTCCACGGTAGCGGACGGCCCGTTCCTCCGTATTCCCCTCCCGAACCGGCGTCCACGAGGAACGCCTCGCACGGGTATGTCCGCAACGGCGCCAGGTCCACCTCCCCGCCGGCGTGAACCGCTTTCAACCGCCAAAGGGTCATGGACGCGGCGTCCTCCGCCCGTTCGTCCCCGTGCAGCTGCACCCGGGAAATGCCCAGCCGGGCGCACAGGGAGGTGATGGATCCAGGCTTCTCGTTCACGAACACCGCGACGACCTCCGCCCGGTTTCCCACCGCCCGGATGATCTCCCGGGCGGTTCCCTCGTCGACACGTCGGGGTGAGCCCGGGAAAAAATTGATCCCCACGGCGTCCGCCCCGCACGACACGGCGTGGAGCGCGTCCCCCGTCGAAGTGACTCCGCAGACCTTGACGCGGAACATTCTCCCCGTCCGCTTTACGCCCCGACCTTCGGCAGCCGGTGCAGCGCCTCCTCGATCTTCTCCTTCGGGTATTCGTAATCCTGCAGTCTCCCGTTCAGGAAGTCGTCGTAGGCGGTCAGGTCGAAGAAGCCGTGGCCGCTCAGGTTGAAGAGGATCGTCTTCTGTTTCCCCTCCTGGTCCGCCTGCTTCGCCTCCACGACGGCGGAGTGGATGGCGTGGGACGACTCGGGAGCCGGCAGCAGCCCCTCGGAACGCGCGAAGGTCACGGCGCTCTGGAACACCGCGGTCTGGTTGTACGCCTGGGCCTCGAGCAGCCCCTCGTGGAACAGCTGGCTGACCAGCGGGGAGTCGCCGTGGTACCGCAACCCTCCCGCGTGGATGCCGGCGGGCACGAAGTCGTGCCCCAGCGTGTACATCATCACCAGCGGGGTCAGCTGCGCCGTGTCGCCGAAGTCGTACGCGTACACGCCCTTGGTCAGCGTCGGGCAGGAGGAAGGCTCCACGGCGACGATCCGGGGGTTCTTCTTCCCGGCGATCCGGTCCCGGAGGAACGGGAACCCGATCCCGGCGAGGTTGCTTCCCCCGCCGCAGCATCCGATCACCACGTCGGGGTAATCCCCGGCCAGCTTCATCTGCTCCCGCGCCTCGAGGCCGATCACCGTCTGGTGGAGGCAGACATGGTTCAGCACGGAGCCGAGGGCATAGCTGGTGTCCTCCCGCGTCGCGGCGTCTTCCACGGCCTCGGAAATCGCGATCCCGAGGGAGCCCGGGGAGTCCGGTGCCTGGGCCAGGATACCACGCCCGGAGTTGGTGTCCCGGCTCGGCGAGGCGACCACTTTCGCTCCGTACGCCTCCATGAGCATCCGCCGGTACGGCTTCTGGTTGTAGCTCACCTTCACCATGTAGACCTTCACTTCCAGTCCGAAGAAGGCCCCGGCGATCGCCATCGCGGAGCCCCACTGCCCGGCCCCGGTCTCCGTCGCGATGCGCTTCCGGCCCGACATCTTGTTGTAGTACGCCTGCGGGATGGAGGTGTTCGGCTTGTGGCTCCCCGCGGGGCTCACCCCCTCGTACTTGTAGTAGATCCTCGACTTCGTCCCGATCGCCTCCTCGAGCCGCTTGGCGCGGAACATCGGGGTGGGACGCCACAGGGCGTAGATCTGCCGGATCTCGTCCGGGATCGGGATCTCCCGTTGCGTGGATACCTCCTGTTCGATCAGCGGCATGGGGAACAGCGGCGCGAGGTCCGCGGGACCGATCGGCTTCCCGGTCCCCGGGTGGAGCACCGCCTCCGGGGGTTTGGGCATGTCCGCAATGACGTTGTACCAGGTCTTCGGTATGTCCGAGTCTTTGAGCAGGAATTTCACTTGCATGGCATCGGCTCCTTTTCCGGGATGACCCGGGTCATTTTCCCACGAACCGGCGTAT
>DASWBR010000236.1:0-5047 GCA_036390495.1 Candidatus Deferrimicrobiaceae bacterium
CCCTCCCACCCGACGAACATCAGCAGGTAGTTGTTCGCCATCACCAGGGTGAGCATGGCGAACATGAACAGGTTCAGGTAGACGAAGTAGCGGGCGAAGGCGCGCTCGTGGGACATGTACCCCACGGAGTAGACGTGGATCAGGAACCCGACGCCGGTGACCACCAGCGCCATCACCGAGGAGAGCGGGTCGAGCTGGAACCCCACCGGGGCGAGGAACGACCCCGCCTGGATCCAGGGGAACAGGATCTGGATAAAGGTGCGCCCCTCCGCGGGGCGGGAGGCGAGCGACAGGACGCAAAGCAGCGCCACGACGAAGGAGGCGAAGATCACCCCGGGGGCGACGAGGGAGACCAGTTTCCGGTAAGCGGGCGTCTCGTGATGCCCCGCATGCGGATCTCCATGCCCTCCCCCTGAGTGCCCTGCCCCGTGCGATGCGTGCCCGGCACCGTGTCCATGCGAGCCCGAGAGAACATTCGAATTCGAGGGCGAAGTCCCATGGGGCGAAGCTCCATGGGAGGAGCCCCCCGGCAGCGGCAGCCCCGCCTCTTTCAGCAGCAGGGGCCGCTCGGCGAAGAGGGCCAGCAGGCCGTTGACGACCACCCCCACCAGCGGGAGCGCCGGGACCAGCCACAGGTAGTCGAGGATGCCGTTCACCATTTGAGGATCCGCAGTTCCGTGATGTCGATCGTCTCCTTCAGGCGGTAGAGCGCGATCAGAAGGGCCAGCCCGACCGCCGCCTCGGCCGCCGCGACGGTCATCACCATGAAGGCGAAGATTCCGCCCGTGGCGCTTCCCAGGTACGACCCGGCGGCGACGAACGCCACGTTGACGCCGTTCAGCATCAGCTCGACGCTCATCAGGATGATCAGGATGTTCCTGCGGGCCACCACCCCCACGACCCCGATGCCGAACAGGATCGCGGAGAGGAGCAGGTATGCCGACGGCTGGACCATCCCGCCCTCCCCCTTCAGGCCTTCTTCTTCGCCAGGGCGATCGCCCCGATCACGGCGGCCAGCAGCAGCACCGAGGTGACCTCGAACGCCAGCAGGTAATCCGTGAACAGCGCCCGTCCGACCGCCTCCACCGACCCCGAGTCGGACGCCGGCGCCTTCGGCATCCCGAACCGGCGGGCCGCCACGGCGGACTCCAGGAGCAGGAGCCCCGCGGCGATCACCCCGAGCACGCGCAGCACGGTGGTGCGCTCCACCGGAAGCCGGTCGTCCGGCACGTTGATCAGCATGATGACGAAGATGAACAGCACCACCACCGCCCCGGCGTAGACGATCACCTGGATGGCCGCGAGGAAGTGGGCCTGGCGCAGCACGAAGAGGGCCGCGACCGCGAAGAGGGTCAGGATCAGGTAGAGCGCCGACGCCATGGGGTGCCGGCGGGTGACCACCATGATCGCGCCGCCCGTCGCGATCGCCCCGAACAGGATGAAGAAGATCAGCTCCATCGGTCCCCTATTTCTCCAGCAGCATGTCGATCGTGAAGATGAGCTTCTCCCGGGTGTCGTCCGGGGGGGTGAACCACCCCGTGTCCATCCGGATCGCGTCGCACGGGCACGCTTCCACGCACAGTCCGCAGAAGACGCACCGGAGCATGTCGATGTCGAACCGCACGGGGTACTTCTCCACCGTCGGGTCGGGGGACTCCCCCGCGACGATGGTGATGCATTTCGCCGGGCAGGCGGTGGCGCAGCAGTAGCACGCCACGCACCGGGGGGTGCCGTCCTCCCGCTTCATCAGCCGGTGCTTCCCGCGGAAGCGCGGCGGCATCTCCCGCCGCACCTCGGGGTACTCGATCGTCTGGATCCCCTCCTGGTGGACGATGTTGTGCAGGAGGTGCCCCATGGTGACGCCGAGCCCCTTCACGATCTCGAGCAGGTACAGCGACTCCGGGAACGACATCTCCCGGGGACGCGCCACTTTCTTCACGCCGATCGTCATCGCGATACCACCGCCTCTACTTCTTCAGGAGGAGCAGGATCAGCCCCGTCGCGAAGATGTTCAGCAGCGACAGGGGGAGCATGATCTTCCACCCCAGCCGCATCACCTGGTCGTACCGGAACCGGGGGACCGTCCACCGGACCCACACGTAGAGCCAGCAGAAGAAGAGCGTCTTCAGGACGAACGATCCGATCCGCAGGAGCAGCACGAGGGCCGGCGGCAGCGCAACGGATGCCCCCCCGGGGAAGCGGAACCCCGCGTCCGCCAGGTACGGGAACTGCCACCCTCCGAGGAACAGGGTCGCCACGACGGCGGCGCCCACCACCATGTGGAGGTACTCCGCCATCATGAACATGGAGAACTTGAAGGAGGCGTACTCCGTGTGGTACCCGGCCACCAGTTCCGACTCCCCTTCCGGCAGGTCGAACGGGGTCCGGTTCGCCTCCGCGTACTGGGACACGAGGAACAGGATGAAGCCGAGGGGCTGGACGAGGATCCCCCACTTCGGCAGCACACCGAAGAGCAGCCCGCCCTGGCCCGCCACGATCTGCGACATCCGCACCGACTCGAAGACCATGAAGATCCCCATGAGGGAGAGCCCCATCGAGATCTCGTACGACAGCATCTGCGCCGACGACCGCAGGCCGCCCAGGAGAGGGTATTTGCTCCGGCTGGCCCACCCTGCGAGGACGACGCCGTACACCGTCATCCCGGAGACGGCGAAGATGTAGAGGATCCCCACGTTCAGGTCCGCGATCTGCAGCGCGATCCGCTTCCCGAGCACCGTGACGTCCGGCCCGAAGGGAATGACGGCGATCGCCATGACGGCCGGCGCGAGGGAGAACATCGGCGCCATCTGGTAGAAGAGCCGGTGCGCGCCGTCGGGGATGAAGTCCTCCTTGAAGAGGAACTTCAGCGCGTCCGCCAGCGGGTGGAACAGCCCCCACGCCCGGACGCCGAGGATGTCGGCGCGGTTGGGGCCCCGGCGGTCCTGGATGTACGCCGCCCCCTTCCGCTCCACCCAGGTCATCACCACGACCAGGCCGAAGCAGAACGCGAAGAACACCGCGATCCGGGCGACCGCGACGACGACGTCGAAGAGGGGACCCGTCACGCCCTGGCCTCCTCGCCCGAGCTCCCGATCGATTCGTACGACATCCCCGCGAACGACGCCTCGCTCTCCGCGATGGCGCGGAAGACGGACGCGTCGCCGGCGAAGGTCCACCCCGCGCCCATCCGGTTCGCGAGCGAAACGAGCGTCTCGATCGTGTTCCTCGCCCTGCCGCGCGGCGGGAAGCCCGCCTTGAACCGCTGCACGCGGCCCGCGTGGTTGGTGAAGGTGCCGCCCCGCTCCGCGAAGGAGGCGCACGGCAGGACCGCGCCGGCCGCCTTCGACACCGGCCCCTCGTTCGTCCCGAGCTGGGCCACGAAGGGGACCCGGGAAAGGAGCTGCGCCGTCTCCGCCCCGGAGAACGCGCCGATCGCGTCGCCGCACACCAGCAGCGCCTTCACCTTCCCGGCGGCGATCCGCTCGATCACGTCGTCGAACACCGGCCCCTCCGGGATCCCGAGGAGGCGCGCGCCCATCGTGTTGGGGTTCTTGTCCGCCTTGATCAGGAAGTCGTCCCGGAACCCGTCCCCCTCGACCCGGTGGGTGAAGGCGAGGTTCGGCGTGCGCAGCAGCTCCTTCGCGATCCGCCGGACGAGCCAGAGCTCCTCGTTGGAGAACCGGGGCGAGGCGATCACCGCCACGGCGTCCGCCCCCTCCTTTTCGGCCGTTTCCTTCAGGCGGAAGGCGACCTGCGGGACGAGGGAGCCCCACGACACGACCTTCCGCTCCCCCCCTTCCTGCACGAAGGGGGTGAGCAGCCGCCCCTCGTTCGCCTTCTTGTACTCGAGGCGCCCGAAGTCGCACATCCACGACTGGTTCACCGCGTCGTTCTGCCTGGGCTTGAACCGGTAGAGGATGTCCCCCTTGAAGTGGGCCTCCACGTTGCACCCGTTCGCGCACCCCGGGCAGATCGAGTTCACCGAGGAGAGGTACCAGACACGGCACTTGAACCGGAAATCCTTGCTGGTGAGCGCCCCCACGGGGCAGATGTCCGCGAGATTGCCGGTGTAATGGTTGTCGAGAGGGCGCCCCGGGAAGGTGGAGATCTCGGAGTGGTCGCCGCGGTTGAAGAAGTGGAGCTCCTGCGTCCCCGTCACCTCGTCGAGGAACCGGACGCACCGGGAGCAGAGGATGCACCGCTCGGCGTCCAGCACGATCTGGCCGCCGATGTCCTGCACCTTCCTCTTGTGGACCTTGTCCTCGAGGTCGAAGCGGCTCTTGTGGAGCCCGTACTTCATGTAGTAGTTCTGCAGCCCGCACTCCCCCGCCTGGTCGCAGATGGGGCAGTCGATCGGGTGGTGGATCAGCATGAGCTCGAGCACGCCGGTGACCGCCTTGCGCACCTTCTCCGTGTCCGTGCGGACCACCATCCCGTCGCTGACCACCGTGGAGCAAGCGGTCTGCAGCTTCGGGAACTTCTCCACCTCCACCAGGCACATGCGGCAGTTCCCGGCGATGGAGAGCTTCGGGTGGTAGCAGTAGTGGGGGATCTCGACGCCGATCTTCTTCGCGGCGTTGAGGATCGTCGTCCCCTCGGGGACGTCCACGACCTGTCCGTTGATGGTTACGTTCGCCATGTCTCCCGTCTCAGAACCGGTTCCCGAAGGGGCACTTCTTCTCCGCGATGTGCCGGTCGAACTCCTCCCGGAACTTCCAGATGAACGACTGGGCGGGCATCACCGCCGCTTCCGAAAGCGGGCAGATGGTCCGGCCCATCATGTTGTCGCACACGTCGAGGATCAGCTCCACGTCGCCTTGCCGCCCCTTCCCCTCCTCGATCCGCCCCACGAGCCTCTTCAGCCACCCCGTCCCCTCCCGGCACGGCGTGCACTGCCCGCACGACTCGTGGGCGTAGAAGTTCATGAGGACGGAGAGGGCCCGCACCATGCAGGTCCCCTCGGCGATGACGATCACCCCGCCGGAGCCCGCCATCGTGCCGATCTTCGCCATCGACTCGATGTCGTAGTTCACGTCGATCTCGTGGG
>DASWBR010000237.1:0-25600 GCA_036390495.1 Candidatus Deferrimicrobiaceae bacterium
GCGGAAGCTCGCCCCGGATCGCGCCGGTCTTCGACCGCACCTCCTGGGCGGCATCGTTCAGCTTCACCTCCAGCCGGAACTCGACGATGACCGTGGAGACGCTCTCCCGGGACGTGGAGAAGACCCGCTTCACCCCGGCGATCGGGTTGACCGCCTCCTCGATCCGCTTCGTCACCTCCCGCTCCACGCTCTCCGGGGAGGCTCCCGGGAACTTCGTGACGATGGTCACCACGGGGATCTCGACGTCGGGGAACATGTCCACCGCCAGCCGCTTGTAC
The DNA here is from genome assembly GCA_036390495.1 of Candidatus Deferrimicrobiaceae bacterium. Taxonomy (GTDB): domain Bacteria; phylum Desulfobacterota; class Deferrimicrobia; order Deferrimicrobiales; family Deferrimicrobiaceae; genus JAGGAJ01. The sequence continues at coordinate 279 of DASWBR010000237.1, forward strand.
GAGAAGGCCCCCAGCGTCACGAGGGCCAGCATCATGACGGAGGCGAAGATCGGACGCTTGATGGAGAGGTCGGACAGGAACATCGCCTACTCCCCCTCGACCCGCACGACCTTCACGGCGTCGCCGTCCTTGAGGTTGAAACCGCCGCGGGTGACCACCGTCTCCCCCTGCGTCAGGCCGGAGGGGACCTCCACGGCCTCCCCCTGGACCGCGCCGGTCGTCACCGGACGGCGGCGGGCGGCGTTGTTGTCGAGGACGAATACCTCCCCCTTCCGGGCCGCCGCGTCCCAGGAGAGCAGCGCCGACCTGGGCACCATGACAACCCCCTTGCGCCCGCCCGTGAGGATCCGCCCCTTCACGAATAGGCCGCCCTTGAGGACCTCCGGGACGTTTGGCACTTCTGCGACCACGCGGACCGACCGGTCCCCCGGGTTCACGGAGGGGTTGATCCAGGTGACTTTCCCCTGGAACTCCCGTCCGGGGAACGCGTCCGTGAAGAACACCAGCGGTTGGCCGGGCCGAAGGGCGGACATCTCCGAGGACGGGACCGTCGCGGTGAGCTCCAGGAGACGGTTGTCGACGAGGCGGAAGACGACCTTCTGCATCTCCCCCACGAGGTCCCCGACGTTCACCATCCGCTCCGCCACCACGCCGTCGAAGGGGGAACGGATCAGCGCCTTCTCCATCCGGGTACCGGCGTGGGACACGTCCTCCTGCGCCGCGGCGACCTGCGCCTTCGCCGCCGCGATCCGGGCGGCGGAAGCCTCCTTCTGCGTCCGCGCGTCGTCCATCCCCTGCCGGGTGATCAGCCCCGACTCGGAGAGCTTCACCGCCCGGTCGTACTCCCTGTCCGCGCGGCCTCCCGCCGCCTCGGCCTCGAGGAGCGCCGCCTGCGCCATCGAAAGCGACGCCTTCGCCCTCTGGAGGACGGCCTCCCCCTCCCGGGTGTCCACCTTCAGGAGGGGATCCCCCTTCCGCACCCGCGACCACTCGTTCACGAAGACCGCGGTGACCAGCCCGCCGTACTCCGACTTGATCTCCGCCTGGAACTTCGGGGAGAGAGTCCCCACCACCTCGATCCCCTCCGTCACGTCGCCCCGGCCCGCCCGCGCGGCGTCCACGGCGACGGGGGGCTTTCCCGCCGCCGTCTCCTTCCCCTGCGTGGCGTTCCCGCTCGACGAGCAGCCGGCACCCGCCGCAAGGAGCGCCAGCAGCGAGGCCCCGATACCGATCCGCATCCTCATCATCCTTTCCCCTTTCCCTTTCCCTTCGCTTTCCCCCTCCCGGGGGCGATCCCGTCGAAGAGGATCCCGAGCATCCGCCGGATCCCCTCCCGCCCGACGCTCTGGGCCGGCCGGCACAGCTCCAGTTCCATGGCCACGTTGACCGCCCCGACCACCGCCCACATCATGTCCCTCGCCTCCCCCCTCCGGAACTCCCGTCGGCGGATCCCCTCCTCGAGGAGGGAGAGGACCGCCTCCTGGAACCGCAGGTGGTAGGCGTCGAAGTCGACGAAGGGGGCCCCTTGCGGAGGCCCGTAATAGATGGCGTACATGACCCTCGCCAGGGCCAGGTGCTCCACGAAGATGTCGTATGCCCGCAGGCAGAGCCGGACGATGCGCTCCCGCGCCGTCCGCTCCTCCGCCGCCGTCCCGTCGACGAGGGCGACGAACCGCTCGAAGGGTTCCCGCATGAGGGCGAGGTAGATCCCCTCCTTGCTGCGGAAGTAGTAGTAGAGGGCGGGCTTGGTCACCCCGGCCCGTTCCACGATCTCCCGCACCGTCGTCGCGGCATACCCCCGGTTCGCGAACAGCTCCGTGGCCGCCGCGAGGAGGCGCGTGCGCACCTCTCCGGCGCCCGCCGCCCCGGTCCCCGTCCCCGTCGCGGCCGCCTTCCGGCCCCGTTTCCCCATTCCCGCACCCCTCCGCGCCGCCGCGCGGCCCGTTATTTACCTACCGGTAAGTATAGCAACCGGAAACCGGCTGTCAACCGGAAACCTACCGATCGGTATGTTCGGGGGAGGGAAGTTCCCGTTAGCCGCCGGTCGCCTTCTTCGCGACCCGGGCGTTGAACTTCGCGAGGTCGATGGTGAACCGCTCGTGGGTCCCTTTCCCGATGACCTCGACGTCATCTTTCGCCTCGATCTCCCACGCCGTGCGGCGCCCGTCGACGCCGACGCACCGTACGCGCACGGTCACCGTCATTCCGGGAGGGGTCGCGGCGGTGTGGGTCACGTGGATCAGCGTCCCCACGCTCCCCTCTCCCGGGTCCAGGTGGGGCGCCATGGCCTCGATGCACGCCCACTCCATGAGCCCGACCATGAAGCCGGTGGCGAAGACCCTCGGCATCTCCTGGAACGCCTTCGCCTCGGGGTATAGGTGCGGCACCGTCTTGTTCTCCGGCACGCGGTAGGTGTGGACGTGCTCCAGCCCGGCCTTCAGCGTCTCCTTCATGGGAACCTCCATGGGGAAAGGGGTAAAATGAAGTATACCGGATGCGACGAAGGGGGTGGAGATCGTGAAGCCACTGGCGGGGAAAAAGGTCCTGTTCGTGGTGTGCCAGAAGGATTTCCGGGACGAGGAACTCGACCACCCGCGGGAGGAGGCGGCCGCGGCCGGTGTGGAAACCTTCGTCGCCGCGCGGGAGACGACTCCCGCGGCCGGGATGCTCGGGATGACGGTCGTTCCGGACCTGCGCATCCGGGACGCGAAGGCCGCGGAGTACGACGCCGTGGTGGCGGTCGGCGGCCGGGCCACGCCGGAGTGGCTCTGGACCGACGGCGACCTCCACCGCCTCCTCCGGGACGCCAAGGCGACGGGAAAGGTCGTCGGGGGGATCTGCCTGTCCGGCGCCACCCTCGCCATCGCGGGGGTGCTGCGCGGGTTACGGGCGACCTGCTACGTGACCGACGCCTCGAAAAAGGAGATGGAGAAGGGCGGCGCGACGTTCGTGGACCAGCAGGTGGTCGTCTCCGGAAAGATCGTCACCGCGAACGGTCCCCCGGCCGCGCGGGAGTTCGGGAAGGCGCTGGTGAAGGCGCTCGCCGGAGGCGGATAATTCTCCCGTTTCGGCCTATGGATTGAGTAATCGGAATCACCTCTGTTTTCCGGCAGCCTTTATTTCCCTTGCATTGCGCGGACAATCCTGTTTTATTTAATGCCTGACCTTTGAATCCCGAGAGGTTACACCGAATGAGCGCAGTGTTACCTCAGGTTTTTCCGCAAAACTACACCTTCCGAAACATATCTACCCGTTTCGATGAACAGCACGGCGCCCTTTGGTGCATCCTCGACCCGAAGCCCAAGGCGTGTTTCTCCATCGACGTCCTCGAGGAGATCCGCCGCTTCCAGGACGGGGTCCGGCGTTTCGCCGGAAACGGGAATTCCCGGGAACTCCGGTACGTCATCCTGGCCTCGCGGACGCCGGGAGTGTTCAACTTCGGCGGCGACCTGGCCCTGTTCGCCCGGTGCGTGGCAGATAACGATTCGGATACCCTCAGGAAATATGCACGCGCGTGCATCGACGTCCTCCACCCGCAGGCCGTCGGGTACGGGCTCCCGATCACCACGATCTCCCTTGTGCAGGGGGACGCCCTCGGCGGCGGCTTCGAGGCCGCCCTCTGCAGCGAAATCCTGATTGCCGAGCGGGGCTGTCAGATGGGATTTCCCGAGGTGCTGTTCAACCTGTTCCCCGGGATGGGTGCATACGGCCTGCTCGAGCGCCGCATCGGGATGCTCGGCTCCGAGCGGATGCTCCTGAACGGGAAGCTGTACCGGGCGGAGGAACTGCACGCCCAGGGAGTGGTGGACATCCTGGCCGAGGGCGGCCGGGGCGAGAGCGCGCTGTACGACTACATCGCCGGGGATTCCGGGAAATGCAACGCGCGCGCGGGCGTGCTCAAGGCGCGCCGTCTGCTCCGGCCGATCCGCTACGAGCAGCTGCTGGAAGTGGCAGAAGTATGGGTGGAAACGGCGATGCGGCTCGGCCCCAGGGAAACCCGGAAAATGGAACGTCTGGCCCGGACCCAGGAGCGCCTCCCCGCGAAGGAACCTGCCCCGACCGGCCTGAAGGAAATTATCGCCTGACCGCGGCCGGCCGGGAACCCCTCTCCCCCCTACGATACGGCGGTTTCCTTGCCCCGGAGATGATCGTCCAGCGCAACACGGACCCGTGAAAGCTCCTCCCGGACCGCCTCCAGATACTCCCTCCCTTTTTTCTCCATCTCCGGCAACCCGATCCCCGAGAACCGATCGCACTCCTGCATCAGCCGGAACGCACCGATCTGCCCGGAGTTGCCCTTCAGGGCGTGGGCGGATTTCCGGACGGCCTCCACGTTCCCGTCGGCCAACCCCTTTTCCATCTCCCGGAGTTTCTCCTTGGCTCCCTTGAGGAACGTCCAGGCCAGCCGCACGACGAAGTCGCCGTTTCCGCCGAGGTCCGACAGTTCCCTCATCACGCGCGGATCCAGGATCCCTTCGGTGTCCTCCGGCGCGGGTCCCGGGGTTTCCTCCGCAACGGCCGGCCCCGCCGCCGCGGCCAACGGGTGCGCCCCCGCAGGCACGAGTTCGTCCAAGAGCGCGAGCAGCCTCGCGGTGTCGATCGGTTTGGTGAGGCACTCCTCCATCCCCGCATCCAGGCATTCCGACCGCGACTCGGGGGTGACGTCCGCGGTGAGCGCCACGATCGGCATCCCGGGGGAGTTCCGGTTCATGAAGCGGTACAGCTTCGCCGCCTCGATCCCCCCCATCACCGGCATGTGGAGGTCCATCAGGGTGACGTCGAAGGTGCGCGCCTTCAGCTCCTCGAGGGCCTCCTCCCCGTTCCCCGCCAGCACGACCTCGTGCCCCGCCCTCTCCAGGATCCGGGCGATCACCATCTGGTTCGTCCGGTTGTCCTCCGCCACGAGGATGCGGAGTTTTCTCGCTTCCCCCTGCCGTTCCCGGCGCTTCCGGACGATGCTGCCGACCGTCGGATCGCCGGCTCCGGCATCCGGATCGGACAGGTGGAGGGCGCTGAACAGCATCGCCCGGTCTACCGGTACCGGCAGCACGGCCCCGTATCCGCCCTTCGCGAACGCGTCCCCGCCCTCCGCGCTCCCGACGATCAGGATCAGTCGCGTGTGGTGGATCGCGGGGTCGGACTTGACCCCCCGGGCGAAGGCGAGCGGGTCCATGTCGAGGCCCTGACCCGCCACCAGGACGTAGTCGAAGGGCTCGCCGGCGGCCGCGGCGGAGACCATCTGGGCGAACCCCTGGGCGGAGCGGTCCGCCGTCCCGGAGGACATCCCCCAAGCCGACAGGTGCCAGCGGATCGCCGCCGAGACGGTCGCGTCCGAAGACACGACCAGCGCGCGGCAGCTGGACAGGGCCGACGCGAGGGCGGCCTCCCTCTCCTCGCCGCGCTGCTTCTCGAGCTCGAGGACGAACCAGAACGTGCTCCCCGCGCCGGGCACGCTCTGCACGCCGATCCGCCCGCCCATCATCTCCACGATCTCCTTGGAGATCGTCGTCCCGAGACCCGTTCCGCCGTACCTCCGGGTGATCGATTCGTCCGCCTGGGCGAACCGGTCGAAGATGCGCCGCTGCGCCTCCGGGGAGATTCCGATCCCGGTGTCCGCGACCTCGAAGCGGACGGTCGCCCCCCCCGGCGTTTCCGTAACGAGGTGCGCTCGCACCCCGACGTCCCCGCGCTCGGTGAACTTCACCGCGTTCCCAAGCAGGTTCAGCAGGACCTGCTGCAGAAGGAGCGGGTCTCCCCGGAGGAGGAAGGGGACGTTGGCAGGGACGTGGAGGAACATCTCGAGTCCCTTGCCCCGGGCCTGCGGTTCGATGATGGCGACGGTGTTCTTCAGCAGTTCGTGCAGGTCGAAGTCCGACACCTTGACGGAGACCTTGCCCGACTCGATCTTGGAGAGGTCCAGCACGTCCTGCATCAGGAAGAGGAGGGTCTTGCCGGAGGCGTCTACCGCCTTGACCAGCTCCTCCTGCTCCGCGGTCATGGGAGTCCCCCGCAGCAGGTCGATCAGCCCGATGATCCCGTTCAGGGGAGTCCGCATCTCATGGCTCATGTTCGCGAGGAACCGGTTCTTCGCCCTGTTCGCCTCCTCGGCCCGCTGGGCGGCCGCGGTCAGTTTCTGCAGGAGGGAAGAGACGTACAGAGGAAGGATGATGGTACCGATCTGCAGTCCGATCCCCATGATCCGCTTGTCGTGCCAGTAGGGGTTCATCCAGACGGCCAGGCCGAAGCCCACCGTCCCGATCACGGAGGACACGAACAGGTACCTCCTACCGTACCGGAACCCGTTCCCGAAGATGACCCACAGGAGGACGACGTACAGGGGGGCCCCTGCCTCCTCCGCGAGGTAGATCCCGACGGATGTCAGGCCCAGGTCCCCCGCCGCCCCCATGTAGCGGCGGAACGGGGAGACGCCGGGGTGCCGGACGATGAACAGGAACAGGCCGATGGCGAAGAGGTGGTACAGGCCGCAGAGCAGGAGGGCGAGAATCTCCGGGCTGCCGTTGTAGCCGTCCCGGAGCATGCTCCAGCGCAGGTACACGAAGATGACCGCGGTCAGGACGACCCGGATGAGCGCCTGCTCGTGCTCGGAGTCCGGGCGGCGGGAGAGATATTCCCACGCCTTCCGGAACCTCCCGGTCATGACCAGATGCCAGAAACGCACCGACCGTACCCCCGGTAGCCCCCTGGGCGGGGGCTACCGGTGTTTCATCGGCACTGCAGCAGGGAATCTTTGCGGAAAATCTCCCCTTTCAGGCGTCCCGGACCCAGGTCACCCGCAGGAGGCTGGCATCCTCCGACCACTTGTAGTCGACGGTTCCGTGGAACGCCTTCCGGATCTCCCGACCGATCCGCTGTGCGAGCTTCTCGTCGGTTGTCAGGATCTCCATCCCGTCGTCCCGTTCCCGCGTGCCCATGATCCGCTCGAGGGGATTGACCCCGCGGGCGCGACGCTCCTCGTTCCGCGCGACCGTGAGGATCTCGTCGCAGTGCCCCCGCAGGAACCGCCCGCGGAGGGTCACCACGCCCGAGGGGAAGCCGTCGGCGATCTTGCGGCACGCCGGGCACCGCCTTCGCTGCGCGCCGGATCGCACGAGGGCCTCGTACTCCGTCTCGTCCAGGTACCAGCGTTTCTTCCGGCTGATGGCACGGCAATCGGGGCACACCCCCGCTTCGGGGGAGCCTTTCCGGGGGATGTAGGGGTCGTTGGTCCGGTCCACGTTCTTGCGGCTGGCCGGGTGGAAGCGGGAGGTCGTCATGGCGTGTACCTCCTTTCACCTCCATGATAGCGCCGAACCGGCCCGCCGTTCCAGACGGGAAAGGGAGGAATTATTCCACCCGGAGACCCTCGGGAACCTTCAGGATTTTCAAGGGGATTCCTGCGCCTGCGCGCCGGGCGAGCTCGCCTTGCGCGCTCATCGCGGCGATTGGCCCGCGGATCCAGCGGTCCACCGCCCGGGCAAGCTCCCGGACGCCGTAATCCGGCCGGTATCCCTCCGCGGCCAGCCACTCTTCGGCCTCTTCCGTCACCTCGAGGCGGACGCCGTGGTCCGCCTGGAGGGCGCCGGCGAGGTCGGAGAGCTGGATCGCCAGAACCTTCCGCACGTCCGTCGGGTCGAGTGCGCGGAACACGATCTGCTCGTCCACCCGGTTCAGGAACTCGGGCCGGAACCGGCGCCGCACCTCGGTGAGGGCGCCGGCCTCCGCCACTCCCGGAGCCCCCGCGTGGAACCCGAGCTCCTTCCGCACCTGGACGTTCCCGGTCATGATGAAGATCGCGTGGCGGGCATCCGCCGTGTGGCCCTGCGCGTCGGTGATCTTCCCTTCGTCGAAGAGCTGGAGGAACAGGTCGAACACCCGGGGGGCCGCCTTCTCCACCTCGTCGAGGAGGACCACCGAGTACGGGGTCGTCCGGAGCCGGGCCACCAGCTGGCCGCCCTCCTCGTACCCGACGTATCCGGGGGAGGCCCCGATCAGACGGGACACGCTCATCTCCTCCTGGTACTCCGACATGTCGAGGCGGATGAACGCCCGATCGCTGGAGAAGAGGAACGAGGCGATCCGTCGCGCAACCTCCGTCTTCCCGACGCCCGATGGTCCGAGGAACAGGAACACCCCCATCGGGCGCCGCCGGTCCCCCAGCCCGGCGTGGGACATCACGAGGCGCCTGCAAACCCGGGAAATCGCCTCCTCCTGGCCGACGATGTGGCGGTTGAGGTACTCCTCGAGCCCCCGGACGCGGGACTCGGTGATCCCGCCCAGCCCGCCCCGCGCCACCTCCAGCGGGACCCCCATCTTCTCGGCCACCACGCGGGCGACGTACTCCGGGGTCACCACCGCGACGCCGACGGAGTCGTACTGCTCCGAGCGGGCGGCCATCGAGAGCATTGGCACGCGGCACTCCGCGCACGCCCGGTCCAGGAGATCGATCGCCTTGTCCGGCAGGAAGCGGGTCGGGTCGAACCGGACCGCGAGGTCGACGGTGGCCGCGAGCGCCTCGTCCGTGATCGTCAGGCCGAAGTGGCGCTCCCGGTGCGCGCGGACCCCCTGGAGGATCGCGAGGACCTCCTCCCGCCCGGGCTCGGCGACCTGGATCGGCTGGAAGCGACGCTCCAGAGCGGGGTCCTTCTCGATGCTGCGCCGGTACTCCGAGATCGTGGTCGCCCCGATGCACCGCAGCTCCCCCCGGGCCAGCGCCGGCTTCATGATGTTCCCGGCGTCCATCGGCGCTCCCTCCGCGCGCCCCGCACCGGCCACGGTGTGGAACTCGTCGATGAAGAGGATCACCTCCGGGTGGGAGCGGACCTCGTCGATCAGCCGGGTGAGGCGTTCCTCGAACTCGCCGCGGTACTTCGTGCCCGCCACCAGCTCGGCCATCGAGAGCTCCACCAGGCGCCGCCCCGGGAGGACCTTCCGGTCGCGCCCGAGGGCGATCCGCTCCGCGAGCGCCTCGACCAGGGCGGTCTTCCCCACCCCCGCCTCGCCCACCAGCACGGGGTTATTCTTGGTCGGCATCATCAGGACCTTGATGAGCTGCCGCAAGGTGTTCCGGGTGCGGTCGGAGTCGACGAAGGGGAGCAGCCGTCCCTCCCGGGCCGCGCGGGTGATGTCCCTTCCGTACCGGTCCAGGAGGGGGGTTTCGGAGGCCGGCGGCTCCTCCGTCGCGGAGAACGCCCCCACTTCCTCCCGCACCGGCTGCTGGACCTCCACGGGGCCCTTTCCCCGCATCAGCTCCCGGTAGAGCAGGTCGGGGGCGATCCCGGCGCCGGCGAGCACCGAGGTCACGTTGGCACCCGGATCCTCGAGGATCGCCGCCATCACGTCGCGGGCCCTCACCTCCGCCCCCGGTCCCGCGATCTCCCGGGCCCGGTAGAAGTGCCGCTTGCACTCGGGGCTCCGGTGGACGGTCTTCTCCGTGTGGACCACGTTCCCCGGGCGGAGCCGGGAGCGGACCCCCCGGCGGAACGCGACGCTCGTGATCCCCTGGGCCAGGAGCGCCCGCTCGATCTCCTCCCCCTCCTCCCGGAGGGAATCCGCGGGGAGGGCCTCGACGTGGGTGTAGTTCAGGTACTCGAGGATCTTCAGGAGGCTGCAGAGCCCGATGGCGACGTGCTCCCTCTCGATGAACGGGTGACGGGCCCTCGCCGCCTCCGCGGCGCCGATATTCCAGGCCATCCGGGCGGCCTTGCTCAGCTGGGACATCTGTGGTGTACCTCCCTGACAAGCATTAGACGGCGAACGCGCCGTTCCGCTTCACGAGCCCGGGAGGAATTCCTCACCCGGGGGGAACACGGAACTCGGTGAGGGTCCGGAAGGCGTCGACCCGGGTGGAGATATCCTCCCGGGTGAGCCCTTCCAGCCGCTCCGTGCTGAACGCCTCCACCGTGAAGGAGGCGATGGCGCTCCCGTACATCGTCGCGAGCCGGTAATCCATCTCCGTGAGGAGGGCGCCCTCCCGGGAGGCGAGGTACCCCATGAAGCCGCCCGCGAAGCTGTCCCCGGCCCCCGTCGGGTCGAAGATCGTCTCCAGCGGGTAGGCCGGGGCCGCGAAAATCTCCCCGTCCGACAGTTGCAGCACGCCGTACTCCCCCCGCTTGATCACAATCCGCGCCGGCCCCATCCCCATCACCTTGCGGGCGGCCTTGACGAGGTTGAACTCCCCGGCGAGCTCCCGGATTTCCGCCTCGTTGATGATCACGATGTCCACGTTGCGGATGACCTCCCGCAGGAGCTGCGGGCTCTTTTCGATCCAGAAGTTCATCGTGTCGAGGGCCACGATCTTCGGCTCCCGCACCTGGGCGAGGATGTCCAGCTGGAGGCGGGGGTCGATGTTCCCGAGGAAGACGAACGGCGATTCCCGGAAGGACGGGGGCAGGACGGGGGCGAAGTCCCGGAAGACGTTCAGCTCGGTCTTCACCGTGTGGGCCGTGTTCAGGTCGTACTCGTAATACCCCTTCCAGTGGAACGTCTCCCCGTCCGCCACCGAAAGCCCCCCGAGGTCGATCCCCCGGGCGGAGAGCTTGTCGATGGTGTGCTTCGGGAAGTCCCGCCCGACCACCGAGACGAGCCGCACCGGCGCGAGGTAGCTGGCGGCGAGGGAGAAGTACGTCGCGGAACCCCCGATCACCCGCTCCACCTCGCCGAAGGGGGACCGGATGCTGTCGAACGCCATGGAGCCGACCACCAGAAGACTCATGAAACCCCCGATGCGCGTCCGGGAATGGGCAAACCACCAACATGATATCGCAGAGGGGTCATTTCCCCCACAATTGCTTCAGGCGGGCGTCCCGGCCGCACCCCGCGCGGTAATACTGGTACCGCAAGGGGTTCATCCAGCAGTTGGCGGTAGCTGACCTTGCCGGGGTCGTAGACGACCTGCACGGCTTCGGCATTCCCCGTGCTTCCCTAGGAGACCTCCTCGGCCGTGTTTCCCCTTTAGATGAGCGATTACCCCAGGAGGTCGGCCAGAAGCGCGAGCATTATCAGCGTGAGGTAGACGATCGAGACGGCGAAAGCCCGGCCGTACCGTTTCGTGGTCACCGTGTCGCGGTAGAAGACGGCGAGGAAAGCCGCTCCCAGCAGCAGGGCCGCCCACGCGAAGCGGGAGGATAAGTACCCAAGCGCCCAGAGGGACAGCGAGAGGGGGGGAAGCGCGGCGGCATAGAGGAAGATCAACACCTTCGTGTACGGCTCCCCCATGGCCACGGGGAGGACAGGGACCCCGGCGGCCCGGTACTCCTCCTGGTGGCGCAGCGCCAGGGCCCAGAAGTGGGGCGGCTGCCACAGGACGAGGAACAGGAAAAGGACGACCCCGTCCGGTCCGAGGCGGGGGTTCACCGCGGCGTATCCGATCAGGACGGGGAGCGCGCCCGGGATCGCGCCGGGGATCGTGCCGTAGGGGGACCGGCGCTTCCACACGAGGGTGTAGAGAAGCGTGTACCCGGCGGCGGCGGCGGCAAGGAGCAGCGTGACGGTCCCGTTGAGGAGGAGGGCCGACAGCAGGAGGGAGCCGGCGATTGCGGCGACCGAACCCGCCACGACCTTCCCGCGCCCGGCGGAGCGCAGCGCGGCGGCGCGCCGCGAAAGGCGCGGCATCTTCTCGTCCATCCCCGCGTCGAGGACGGTGTTCAGGGCGGCGGACCCACCCGCGGCGGCGAGGATGCAGGCGAGGGTGAGGGCGGCCTTGCCGGGATCCGGGAACCCGCGCCGGGCGAGTACCATCCCGGAAAATCCCGCGAGCGTCACCGCGGCGACGATGCCGGGCTTGAACAGCAGGACGGCGGACGGCTTCCCGGCAGCCTCCCCCAGGTTCCCCGGGCCCCCGGGTTCCGGGGTCAGAAGGGCGGGAGGGATAGCGCCGCCCCCTCCGAGCGAACCGCCCGGACCCACATGTGCCCGAGGGCGGTCAGCATCCCGAGGGCCACCGCGAGGTGCAGCGCCGTCGCCAGGAAGTGCAGTTTCGACAGCACCACCAGCGCTCCCACGCCGATCTGGAGCGCCACGAGCAAAAGGAGGGAGGCGGCGAGGGAGCGGTTCCCCCGCTGCCGCGGGTCCCTCCGGACGAAGAGGTATATCGCGAGGGAGGTCAACAGGATCAGGTACCCCACGAGGCGGTGGGAATAGTGCACCAGCACCGGGCCGCCGAGGAAGGAGGGGATGAGGCGCCCCAGGCAGGTCGGGAAATCGGGGCACGCAAGCCCCGCGTCGAGGTGCCGGACGTACGCCCCCAGGGCCGCCTGGAAGTAGACCAGGACCGCAACGCTCAGGAACAGGGCCGCCGGGCCGCGGAAGGAGAACAAGGGGCGCTCGAAATCCCCGTCGAAGGTCATCATGTAGAAGGCGAACAGGAACACCAGGAGACCCGTCATGAAGTGGTACGTGGTCAACTGCACGGGGGTCTCGAGGAGGACGACGGCGCCGCCCATGCCGATTTCCGCAAGGAGGAGGAGCACCGTCAGCACCGGCACGAGCCGGGCCGTCCCCTCGTATGCCCGGTACCGGCGGACCGACAGGGCGACCAGGAACAGCGAGGCGACCCCCGCGATCACCCGGTGGAGGAACTCCATGTAGATGTCCCACCGCAAGGGGGGGAGCACTTTCCCGTGGCAGAGGGGCCAGTCCGGGCACGCCAGCCCCGCCTTCAGACCGGCGACGAGGTTCCCCCACACCAGAAGCAGGAACAGCAGCCCGATGGTCACCCGTCCCAGCATCGGTGCCCCCCTTCCACTTCGGATACAGGGATTATCCCCGCGCGGGGAGATCAGCGCAACTGCGTGTCGACGAGCGTGCCCAGGATGATGAGGGCGAGGAAGAAGAGGGGGACGAGGGCGAACCCCCAGACGAGGCGGCTCTCCCCCTTGAGGTGCATGAAGAAGAGGGCCACCAGCGACGCCTTCACGGAGGCGATCAGGAGCGCCACGACAACATTCATGAGCCCCATGTCGACGTAGGAGGCCAGGACGGTGACGACGGTCAGCGCGAGAAGACCCGCGAAGACCGCGAGGTAGACAGCCGTTCCGCCGCGGGATCCGTGCGCCATCTCCCCCTCCTTCACCCCGCGAGGTAGAGCAGCGGGAACAGGTAGATCCACACCAGGTCGACGAAGTGCCAGTAGAGGCCGACCATCTCCACCGGGGTGTAGTACGCCTCGGAGAAACGTCCCCGCCGCGCGAGCACCAGGATGTAGCCCAGCACCCCCATGCCGGCGATCACGTGGATGCCGTGGATCCCGGTCATCATGTAGTAGAGGGAGAAGAAGATGTTGGTCCCCGGGAACAGGCCGTGGTGGAACTTCTCGCTGTACTCCACGTACTTGACGCAGAGGAAGACGCCCGCCAGCGCGATCGTCGCGCCGAAATACCACTGGAGGAGCCGGGCCTTCCCCCGCTTCACGGCGTCGATCCCCAGCGCCACGGTGAGGCTGCTCGTGATCAGGACGACCGTGTTGACGGCGCCCAGCACCCGGTTCAGCTTCTCGTGCTCCGCGTGGAACAGCTCCGGGAATTTCAGCCGGAAGACGGTGTAGGCGGTGAACAGCGCCCCGAAGAGGAGGACCTCGGTCGCCAGGAAGGTCCACACCCCGAGCTTGGCGGCCTCGAATGCGACCACGGGATCGTGGTGTTCCGCGGAATGACCGCCGCTCATGGCTCCCCCCTCACGCCTTCCGCGTCCCGTAGCCGTACGGCCAGTCGGCCACCTGCGGGATCTCGTGGAAATTCTCCGTGGGGGCCGGCGAAGCGACCTGCCACTCCAGCGTCAGGGACCGCCACGGGTTTCCCGGCGCCTTCGCCCCCTTCCGCAGCCCCTGCACGAAGTTCCACGCCATGACGAGAATCCCGATCGTCAGGATGGCCGAACCGATGGTGGAGATCACGTTCTCGGTCTGGAACTTCGGAAGGTACTCCGCATATCGGCGGGGCATCCCGCGGACGCCGACGATGAACATCGTGAAGAAGGTGACGTTGAACCCGATGAAAATGAGCGCCCAGGCGAGGCGCGCCCGCTTCTCGTCCAGCATCTTCCCCGTCATCTTCGGGAACCAGTAGTGGAGCCCGGCGAAGAACCCCATCACCGTCCCGCCCATCATCGTGTAGTGGAAGTGGGCCACCACGAAATACGTGTCGTGGAGCTGGACGTTGGTGGCCATCGCCCCGAGGAAAGGCCCGGTGAGCCCCCCGACGATGAAGAGGAAGATGAAGGTCAGGGCGTACAGCATGGGGGACTCGAAGGTGATCGACCCCCTGTAGAGCGTGGCGATCCAGTTGAATACCTTCACGGCGGTCGGGACGGCGACGAAGAACGTCAGGAAGGAGAAGATCGCGTTCGCGAGGGGCGACATGCCCGAGGTGAACATGTGGTGTCCCCAAACGAGGAACCCGATGAAGGCGATCGCCAGGGAAGAATAGGCGATGGCCTTGTACCCGAAGATCGGCTTCCGGGAGAAGACCGGGATCACCTCGGAGACGATCCCCATCGCCGGGAGGATCATGACGTACACCACCGGGTGCGAGTAGAACCAGAAGAAGTGCTGGAACAGGACCGGGTCGCCCCCCTTGGAGGGGTCGAAGAACCCGACCCCCAGGAGCCGCTCGGCCGCCAGCAGCAGGAACGTGACGCCCACCACCGGCGTCGCCACCACCTGGATGATGCTCGTGGCGTACATCCCCCAAAGGAAGAGGGGCATCCGGTTCCACGTCATCCCCGGGGCCCGCAGCTTGTGGATCGTTACGATGAAGTTCAGCCCGGTCAGGATCGACGACATCCCGATGAGGAAGACCCCGAAGGAGAGGGTCGCCACCGCCGCCCCGGTCTTCGCCGAGTAAGGGGTGTAGAACGTCCACCCCGTGTCCATCGGCGCCACCAGCGACCCGATGATGACCAGGAAACCCGCCACGAAGATCCAGAAGCTTGCGAGGTTCAGCCGCGGGAAGACCACGTCGCGGGCCCCCAGGTGCAGCGGGATGAGGAAATTCCCAAGCCCCGACGGGATCGCCGGGATGATGAACAGGAAGATCATCATCGCCCCGTGGAGGGTGAAGAAGACGTTGTAGGCGTGATGGCTGAAATATTTCGCCTGGGGGGAGAGCAGCTCGAGCCGCAGCAGCATGGCGAACAGGCCCCCGAGCAGAAAGAAGACCGTGGTCGCCCACAGGTACATCACGCCGATCCGCTTGTGGTCGAGGGTGTACGCCCACGAGCGCCACCCGCGTTCCTCGAGGTATCCCCTGCCCGTCCCGGCCGCTGCCGCTTCGCTCATCCCGCCTCCCGCCTCACCTCAGCGTCTTCAGGTATTCGACCACCGCCCGGATCTCCTCGGGGCGCATGGAGGTCTTGTACGTGGGCATCACGTTGGGATACCCCTTCACGACCTTCGCCCCGGGGTCCTCGAGCGACTCCCGGAGGTACTCCTCGTCCCCGACGGCGGTCTTTCCCCCCTCCAGCGGGATCTTCGCGCCGTACAGTCCCTGGAGGTTCGGCCCGATCTTCTCCTTCCCGGAGATGGCGTGGCAGTTGAGGCACCCCGCCCTGTTCACCAGCCGCTCCCCCCGGACCGGGAGGGGCTCGCCTTCCTCCGCCGTCCCGCCGCCGCCCCGCGCCCACTCCGCGTACCCGGCCGGGTCCATCACGATCAGCTGGGCGTTCATGCTGGAGTGGCCTTCCCCGCAGTAGACCGTGCAGAAGATCGTGTAGCTCCCGGTCTTCTCCGGCTGCACCCAGAGGGTCGTGAGCCTCCCGGGGATGGCGTCCATCTTCACGCGGTAGTCCGGGAGGTAGAAACCGTGGATGACGTCCGTGGCGGTGAGGATGAACTTGACGGGCTTCCCCTGCGGCACCCGGATCTCGTTGATGGCCGTCCGGCCGTCCGGGTACCTGACCTCCCACAACCACTGCTTCCCGGTCACGTACACTTCCGTCGCGTCCGGGCGCGGCGCGCTGAGGTCGGCATATACGCGCCACCCGTAGTAGAAGATCGTCACCACGACGATCGACGGGATCAGGATCCAGAAGAATTCGAGGAGGTGGTGCCCGGTGATGTTCGGGGTCTCGTTGTCCCGGTCCGGGCCCCTGCGTCGGTACCGGACGGCGAACCAGATCAGCATCCCCTGGGTGAGGAGGAAGAAGAAGCCGCCGATCCCGGCAATCAGGAGGAAGACGGCGTCGACCCTTCCGGCTTCCGCCGATGCCGCCCCGAAATCAAGAACGCTTCCCATCAGGACCCTTTCCCCCGTCCCTCCCCGACCTTGCCGTACCGTCTCCACAGGACCACGAGGAGCGTTGCAAGGAGCAGGACGGTCACGGCGCCCGCCGCCCGCATCACGTTCCGGGCGTACAGGGCGTATTTCCTGCCCACCGGGTCGTACTGGAAACAGTACATTAGAAGCGCGTTCGCGGCGGAGGATGCGCCGATTTTCCCGTTTGCCGCCTCGATCAGGGCGAGCTTCAGGTCCCGCGGGGGGATCTCGATCCCGTGGAGGTATCGCGACACCCTCCCGTCGGGGGAGAGGACGATCGCAACCGTCGGGTGAGCGAAGTCGGAGCCCACCTTCCGGTACCGGTAGCCGACGGCGTCGGTCAGGCGCCTCACGCTCCCGGCGTCCCCGTAGAGGAACGGCCACCGATCGTCCGCATTGTCCAGCCCCGGCACCAGCACGCGCGTTTCCCTCGCCTTCGCGGCGGCGATCTCCGGGATCTCGTCCGGGTTGATGCTCACCGTCACCACGCGGTAATCCCTCGCCGGGGAAAGCCCCTTCACCCCGTCCATCGTCGCGGCGAGGCTGCGGAACGTGAGGGGGCACAGCATCGGGCAGGTGTAGTAGTTCAGCGTGAGGATCACGGGGCCGGCGCCGAGGTAATCCCCCAGCCGGACCCTCCTCCCCGAGGCCTCCGTGAAGGGGAGGTCCGCGGGGACCTTCGCGCCGAGCCGCTCGTCCACCCCGATCTCCCGAAGGATGGCGTCCTGCGGGTCCGCCGCCTGGGCGGCGGAGGGGAGGAGAATCAGGACGAGCAGCAAGGCGGGGGACACTCTTCCCCAAAACCGTCGGCGGCGGGGGACAAGCTGGCGGAGGACACTCTTCCCGAAAACCCGGTGGGGAGGCAAAACCGAAGAGTGTCCCCCTGAAAGGAGGATCATATTGCGACGGGGGTGCCGGGGAAGGGGACATCCGCCTTCCACCCGAGCCGGGCGGAGAGCGCCGCGGCGAACTCGAGGGAGACGGACTCCTCCCCGTGGGTCACCAGGACCGTCCGCGGTGGCGCCTCGAACCGTCCCGCCCACGCGAGGAGGTCGTCCCGGTCGGCGTGGGCCGACAGCCCGCCGATGGTGTAGATGTCCGCCGCCACGACGATGTCCTCCCCGAACACCCTCACCCGTTTCGCCCCGTCGACGATCTTCCGGCCGAGGGTTCCCTGCGCCTGGAACCCGACGATGACGACGGTGGACTCCTTCCGCCACAGGTTGTGCTTGAGGTGGTGTTTGATCCGTCCCGCCTCGCACATGCCGCTGCCTGCCAGGATGATCGCCCCGCCGTGCAGGGCGTTCAGGGCGCGGGACTCCTCGGCGCTCCGCGTGAAGACGACGCGCATCGCCTCCGGGTGGGCGTCCCGCCACGCGAAGACCTCCTTCGCCGCCTCGTCGAAGCATTCGGGGTGGCGCATCGTGATCCGGGTGGCCTCCGCGGCGAGGGGCGAGTCGATGTAGACGGTGATCCCCGACAGCCTTCCCTGGCGCGTCTGCTCGGCGAGGAGGTAGAGGACGTCCTGCGCACGCCCGACGGCGAATGCGGGGATGATCACGTTCCCCCCCTTCCGGCGCAGCGTGTCGGTCACGGCGTGGACGAACTCCTCCACCGTGTCCCCCATTCCCTTGTGGACCCGGTTCCCGTACGTGGACTCGATGACGAGGGCGTCGGCCCGGGCCACCGCCGACGGGTCGCGCACGATGGGCAGGCCCCGGTGGCCGAGATCCCCGGAGAAGACCAGCCGCCTCGAAGCGCCCCCGTCCCGCAGGAAGACGGACACGATCGCGGAACCCAGGATGTGCCCCGCGTCCACCATCGTGACAGAGACCCCCGGCGCCGGATCGAACGTCTTCCCGTACGGGACCGCCCGGAGGCGCGGGCCGACGGCGAGCGCGTCCGCCTCCGTGTAGAGTGGCGCCACGGTCTTCCGCCCCCCCCGCTCCCGCTTCCTGCTCTGCCACTCCGCCTCCCTCTCCTGGATGTGCCCGGCGTCGGGGAGCATCACCTTCAGGAGGTCCGCCGTCGCCGGGGTGCAATACACGGGGCCCCGGAAACCGTCCCGGACCAGTTTCGGGAGGAGGCCGGAGTGGTCGATGTGGGCGTGGGTGGAGAGGACGAAGTCCACGGAAGAGGGCGGGACCGGCAACCGGCGCTGGTTCTTCCGGTCGCTCTCGCCTCCCCCCTGGAACATCCCGCAGTCCACGAGGAACCGGTTCCGGTCCGACCGGACCAGGATGCAGGAACCCGTGACCTCCCGCGCTCCGCCGAGGAAAGTGAGGGAAGCGTTCAAGGGACCACCTGCGTGAGGACCCAGGAGACGAGGGAGACGAGCACCGAGCCGGCGACGGCCCCGAGGAAGCCGTTCACGTGGAACCCCGGAACGATGGCCGACACCAGCCACAGGAGGAGACCGTTGATCACCAGGAGGAAGATCCCGAGGGTCAGCACGGTGAGGGGAAGGGTCAGGAGGACGAAGAGCGGCCGGACGACCGCGTTGACAAGGCCCAGGACGAAGGCGGCGGCCAGCGCGGCCATCACCCCGTCTGCGGTCACCACCTGGGGGAGCAGGTATCCGATCAGCAGGATCGCGATCGCGTTGGCGCCCATCCGCATCAGGAACGGCATGATAACCTCCTTTCGGACAGCCGTTGGAAACGGGCTCCGGGCCAGCGGGGGGCTTCCGTTCCGTTGCGCCCTGCGTCCACGCTACCGCTTTCTGCCCATCCGGTCGATACGTTTGCCGTTCAATGCGGTTTTTTCCCGGGCATCCTGAAGAAGGTCACCTCGACGGTTTTCTCCTCGCCGCCCCGGCGCACCGCGACCGACGCCGTGTCCCCCTCCCGCTTCTCCCCGATGAGGTACACGACATCGACGCTCTCCTTCACCGGCTTGCCGTCGAAGGACACCAGCTCGTCCCCGGCGGCGATCCCCGCCTTCTCCGCGGGGGAATCCGGCACCACGGACTCGACGAGGAGCGCCCCGTCCTTCTCCCCCATCCGGATGCCCATCCGGACCTTCTTCTCCTCCAGGCTCTCGAAGGGGACGTACCACGCGAAGTCCGCGGGCAGCAGCGGCACCTCGGGAAGCTCGGCCTCCATCAGCCGGCCTTCCTTCTGCTCCGCCGTGCTGATCTCCTCCGGGAGAATGATCACGTATGGCACGGGCATCCGGCGGAGCACCTTCTTGGGGAGGCCGAAACCGTACTTGACGTGCCACCCCCCCGTGACGGTCACCAGGATCTTCCCCTCGCCGCGGGGGCTTTTCAGGTAGTCCGTCACGCGCTGCGCCATCGTCTCCTCCCAGAGCAGCTGCACCCGGAGGAAGGATTCGAAGGCGTCGGCCCCTCCCCCGTGGCCCGCGTGCCCGCCGAAGATGCCGCGCAGGACCTCGCGCTGCCACGGGTCCGCCTCGCCGATCTCCGGCAGCTTCCCGCGGAACTTCTCCGGGACGTTGTCCAGCCCCGAGCGGCTGACCGCCTGCTGCAGCTCCTTGGGCGGGTTCATCGCGATGACGTCGATCCCGTTCTTCTTTGCGAACAGCAGGAGTTCCCGGTACGCGCCGAAGTCGTACCCCCACGTGTCGTACCATTTCGATGCCTTCAGAAATTCCAGCTCCGTGAGCTCCCCCTTCACCCACCGGTCGAGCGTCTCCTGCTGGGGCTCCCGGAACATCTCCATCCCGACGGCCACCTTCCCGGGGAACCGCCGGTACAGCTCCCGGACCACGGCGAGCTCCACGCGCTGGTCGTGCAGGTTGTCGTGGGTCTCTCCGACGAACACCACCCGCGCGCCCGAGACCATGTCCCCCATCCCGTCGAGGGACATCTGCAGGCCCGTGGGCAGGTGGTAGATCTGCTCCGCCTTCGGGGGCGCCTTCGGCGGGTACGGCATCCCGGGGGACCCGGCCACGGTCGGGCGGTGCGCGGCGCACCCGGAGATCATCATCCCTCCGGCCAGCGCCGCGGCGCACACCTTCCCCCGGAAACCCATGGTCCCCTCCTTACGCGCCGGACTGCTTCCGGACGGTTTCCCGGAGCTTTTTCGTCAGCTCTTCGAACGAGGACTTCTGGAGGATGCCCGAAAACTGCGACCGGTAGTTGTTCACGAGGCTCACCCCCTCGATCACCACATCGTACACCCGCCACCGGTCGGGGTTTTTCAGGAGGCGGTAGTCCATGGCATACTCCTGCCCCTGCGGGGTGACGATCGTGGTCCGGACCTCCGCGTACGGCGGGTCCGTCGTCTCCTTCCCGTACGTGATCTTCTCCCCCTTGTACCCCTCGATCTTCCCTGCGTAGGAGTTCTCGAGGAGGTCGGTGAACAACTTCACGAACTCCTGCCGCTCCTGCGGGGTGCGGTCCTTCCAGTAGACGCCCAGGGACCGCCGGGCCATCTCGTCGAAGGCGAAATACGGGAACAGCTCTTTCCGGAGCAGGGCGCGCCGTTCCGCCTTCCTCGCGTCCCCCTGCAGGCCGGGACGCCGGATGATTTCCAGCCCCCGGTCGATCGCGCCGCGGATCTGCTCCGTGGGCTCGCCGCCCCGCGCGACGCCCGGCGTCCAGAGGGAGGCCAGAAGGAAAATGGCAGCCGCCGCGACGACCCCCCGCCCCGCCGTCCGTCCCGGCGCGCTCAATTCGCGCTCCCGTGGATGACCTGTCCGATGAGGCCCTCGAGATCCACCGAGGACTCGGTTTCCCGGATCTTCCCGCCCGGAGGGATCAGGCGGTCCGAGGCCCCCGGGGAGATGCTGACGTACTTGTCGCCGATCAGCCCCCGGGTCCGGATGGAGGCGATCGCGTCCTCCTGCAGGGCGATCCCCTTACGGACCTCCATCCGCACGACCGCCTTGTAGTCCCGGATGTCGATGGAGTCGATCCGCCCGATCTCGACCCCCGCGATCTCGACGCCCGCGCCGGTCTTGAGGCCTGCGACGGAGGTGAACTCCGCGACAACCGGAACGGTGTCGCCCCGCAGGATCTCGAGTTTCCCCAGGTGGATGGAGAGATATCCCAGGCAGGCGATACCCGCCAGCAGGAACAGCCCCACCATCATCTCCATGTTCACCCGCTTCATCCCCGCGCTCCCTTCCCTCTCACATCAATTGGACGGGGCCCGCGATGTCCCCCTCCACCAGTTGGCGAACGAAGGGGTTCACGGAGTTCTGTATCTCCCCGGCCTTCCCGACCTCGATCACCTTCCCGTTGTGGACCACGATGACGTGGTGGCACCAGTGGAAGATGTCGGGGAGGTCGTGGCTGATCATCACCATGGTGAAATGGTGCTCGTGGTACGTCCGGCACACCAGGTTCAGGATGGAGTTCCGGATGATGGGGTCCAGCCCCGTGGTGGGCTCGTCGAAGAGGATGATCTCCGGGTCCATCACCACCGCCCTCGCCAGGGCAGCCCGGCGCACCATCCCGCCGGAGAGCTCGTCGGGGTACTTCTCCTCCGCCGCCTCGAGCCCCACCTTCCTCAGGATCCCGCGCACCTTCTCCCGCACCTCCGCCTCCGGCAGATCCGTCTTCTCCCGGAGCGGGAAGGCCACGTTCTCGAACACGTTCATGGAGTCGAACAGCGCCCCGGTCTGGAAGAGCATCCCGAAACGGTTCCGCACCGCGTCGAGTTCCCGCCGGGAAAGCCGGTTGATGTCGACCCCGTCTAGGAGCACCTGCCCCCGGTCGGGTTTCATCAGCCCGATCATGTGCTTGAGGATCAGGCTCTTCCCCGCCCCGGAGAGGCCGATGATCGCGGTGATCTGGCCCCGGGGGATCTCCAGGGAGATCCCGTCGAGCACCATCCGGCCGTCGAGCGTCTTTTCCACCCCGACCAGCCGCAGGACCGGATCCTGCTCCGCGCCGGTGAACGGATCGAGGGCGCAAGGCTCGCAGAACATCTCCTTCCCCATGCTCCCCCCGCTCACAGGAGCACCGAGGTGAGGAAATAGTCGCAGATCAGCACCAGCACCGAGGAGACGACCACGGCCGAGGTGGTCGCCTGGCTCACCCCCTCCGCTCCGCGCCCGGTGAAATACCCCTTGAATGTGCAGACCCAGCCGATCAGCAGGGCAAAAGCAAGAGACTTCCAGATCCCGTTGGTGACGTCGACCAGCTCCACGTTCGCCTCCATCTGCCCGAAGAAGAGCCCCGCGTTCACCCCCAGGAGCTTCACGCCGACCATGTACCCGCCGAAGATCCCGACCACGTCGAAGATCGCCGTCAGCAGCGGAACGGAAAGGATCAGCCCGAGGAGGCGGGGCGCCACGAGGAAACGGACCGGGTCGATCCCCATCGTCTCGAGGGAGTCGATCTGCTCCCCGATGCGCATGATCCCGATCTCCGCCGTCAGGGCGGAGCCGGCGCGCCCGGTGACCATCAGGGCGGAGAGTACGGGCCCCAGTTCCCGGATGAGGGAGAGGGCGATCACGGAGCCGAGCAACCCTTCCGACCCGAACTTCCGGAGGGTGTGGTACCCCTGGAGGGCGAGGACCATCCCGGTGAACGCGGCGGTCAGGACGATGACCAGCACCGACTTCACCCCGATGAAATGGACCTGCTTCACGACGTTTCCCGCGCGGTACGGGGGCGTCGCCGCGCGGGCGAGGGCCACGCCGAGAAATACCCCCATCTTCCCGAGTGCGCGGGTGGCCCGGATCGCCCCGCCTCCCAGCGCCTCCGCAACGGCAAGAATCAATCCCGTCCCTCCCGCGGGCATATCCCCCCGGCCGGTCCATCGCCCGCTTCGGTCATCCCACGTTCGATATAGATTGCGGCAGACGGCCGAAGGTTGCTTTTTTTGTATCCAACCGGGTGAGGGAGGAATCTGAAACAGTGGGAAGGGAGTCGGATGGGAACCTTGGACCCGCGTCGTCCCGCAACGCTGTTCGCCGCCGCCGTCCTCATCGCCGCAACGGGATCGTCCCGGGCGGCGACGCCCGACGGGCGAGTCGGCGTCCGGCCCCCTTACGCCGCGGCGGACAGCGCGGCGGGCACGGCCGTCGCCGGGACCCTGCCGTGGCAGATCCCCGGCATATCCGCTCCCCCCTTGGAACATGCGTACGCGGCGGCCGGGGACAACGCGGCCGCCCCGCCGTGGCGGGCCGCCGCCCCGGATCTGTCCCCCGGGACCATCACCGGGGGCGACGGGGAAGGGGACCTCCGGGAGCCCGCCTTCGGCCGGGAACCTCCGCCGAAGGCCGTTTCCGACCCGATCGAGCCGGTCAACCGTGGGATCTTCTTCGTGAACGACAAGCTGTACCGGTGGCTCCTCAAGCCGGTCGCGAAGGTGTACAGCAACGTGGTCCCGGAAGGGGCGCGCATCGGGGTGCGCAACGTCTTCCTCAACCTGGGCACGCCGATCCGCGCGGTGAACGCCCTCCTTCAGGGGAAGTTCGAGGCGACCGGCACGGAGCTGCTCCGCCTGGTCATCAATTCGACCCTCGGCTTCGGCGGCCTCGTTGACGCGGCCAAGGAGTTCCACCTCGAACGGAAGAGCACGGACACGGGCCTGACGCTCGGGACATACGGCCTGGGCCAAGGGTTCTATTTGGTCCTGCCGATCCTGGGCCCTTCGAGCGCCCGGGACGCCGTCGGGGTCGCCGGCGACACGTGCCTCGACCCCCTCACGTACCTGCTGGCCCCGGGGCCCGCCCTGGGCGCCCGGTTCGTGCGCTCGACGACCGACCTCTCCTTCCGGATCGACGAGTACGAAGAGCTGACCGACGCGGCCGTCGACCCGTACGCCGCCGTCCGGGACTTCTACATCCAGTACCGGGCGAAGCGGCTGAAGGAGTGACCGGGCGCAGCACAGGAAAAGGAACGTTCGTGTTGACTAAACCTTTTGATTTCTGTATGGTTTTCGACCAACCGAGTGGGACGGGAGGGCCCGGCATGGGGAACATCGGAAACTACGAGGAGGCGCGCCGGAATTTCCGCTGGAACGTGCCGGACGATTTCAACTTCGGCAGGGACGTGGTGGACCGGTACGCGAAGGATCGGACCAAACTCGCCTTCTTCTACGAGGACGCGAGGGGGAACCGCGCCCGGTACACCTTCTGGGACGTGAGCCGGGCCTCGAACCGGGTGGGAAACGTTCTCCGGCGCCTGGGCGTGCGGAAGGGGGAACCGGTCCTCGTGCTGCTGCAGAACGTCCCGGAGTGGTACTTCACCGTCGTGGCGGGGAACAAGATCGGGGCGCTGGTCATCCCGTGCTCCGATCAGCTGCGCCCCAAGGACCTCGTCTACCGCGCGCTGCACTCCGGCGCGCGGACCATCGTCAGCTGGGACGCGAAAGCGCCGGAGGTGGACGAGATCCGGAAAGATTGTCCGGGCCTCGTCCATTTCCTGTGCGTCGGCGGAAAGCGGGACGGGTGGCTCTCCTTCGAGGAGGAGACGGCCAAGGCGTCTCCCGAGCTGGCGGTCGAGCCGTGCAAGGCGACCGACCCGGCGCTGGTCTACTACACCTCCGGCACCACCGGGAACCCCAAGGCGGTGATGCACAGCCACTTCTACACCGGCGCCCACTGGGTGACGGGGAAATACTGGGTCGACCTCAAGCCGACGGACCTGCTCTGGTGCATCGCCGGCACGGGGTGGGCGAAGGCCGCATGGAGCGTGCTGTTCGGGCCATGGAACAACGGCGCCGCGACGTTGCTGCTGAACGCCCCCTTCGACCCGAAGCGGGGCCTGTCGTGGCTCTCGGAGTACGAGGTCACCGTGCTTTGCGCCCCGCCGACCGCCTACCGCGCCTTCGTGAAGGAGGACCTCGGGAAGCACCGGCTCCCTTCCCTCCGGCACTGCGTGGGGGCCGGGGAACCGCTGAACCCGGAGGTGATCAAGACGTGGAAGGACGCCTTCGGGCTCACGATCCACGACGGGTACGGCCAGACCGAGACGATCAACCTGGTGGCGAACTTCCCCGGCATGCCCGTCAAGCCGGGGTCGATGGGGCTTCCCGTGCCGGGGCACGACGTGGCGGTGATCGACGAGGCCGGGAACGAGGTGGCGCCCGGCGAGATCGGGGAGATCGCCGTGAAGGGGCGGCCCCCCGCCCTCTTCATGGGATACTGGAAGGA
>DASWBR010000238.1:0-2543 GCA_036390495.1 Candidatus Deferrimicrobiaceae bacterium
GCCCGCAGGACATCCGCCCTCGGGCCGGCCAGGAGGACAACCCCGTCCGCCACCGCCACGGCGCCCGGAGCGAATACCGCCCCCGCCTCCGCGACCAGTCGCGACGCGACGTACACCGTTCCGTGCCGCCGGTCAGGGGGACTTTTCACGGTGCGGCCAACCTGTCTCCGGACACGCCAGGAGTGTCCCGGTCCCGGGGGAGTTTTCGAACGTCCCGGTTTCGGGTTCAGGACGCGGCGGCGACGCGGCGCGGGCGCTGGCTCTCCGACTCGATCTTCCGCTTGACGCTCGTGATCCGGTTCTTCCCATCCACGTACACCAGGTTCGGCTGGTAATCCGCCAGCTCCTTCTCGTCGTACGCCCCGAAGGCGGCGATGATCACCAGGTCCCCCTTGCTCACCTGGCGGGCCGCGGCGCCGTTCAGGCAGATCACGCCGGAGTCCGCCTCCCCCTCGATCGCGTAGGTGGTGAACCGGTTCCCGTTGTCCACGTTCCAGATGTGGACCTGTTCGTACTCGACCAGCCCCGCCGCGTTCATCAGCGTCCGGTCGACCGTGACGCTCCCCTCGTAGTGCAGCTGGGCGTCGGTGACCGTCGCCCGGTGGATCTTGCACTTCAGCATGGTCTTCATCATGATGCGCGCCCCTCCCTGAGCTATTTCGTCAACGTGATATTGTCGATCAGCCTTGCGGGCCCCACCCTGGCGGCCACCAGGATCGTCACCGCGTCGACCCGGCCGGAAAGCGGGGCCAGCGTCCGCGGGTGCCGCCCCTCCGCGTAATCCAGCGTCGCCCGCGGCTCCCCCTCGATCGCGGCCCGCGCGGCGGAAACCAGCGCGCCCGCGTCCCGCTCGCCCCCCTCGTAGAGCTCCCGGGCCCGGAACAGCCCGCGCGAAAGGCACCGGGCGGCGACCCGGTCGTCCCCTTCCAGGTACGCGTTGCGGGAACTCATCGCCAGCCCGTCCGCCTCCCGGACGATCGGGGCTCCCACGATCTCGATGCCGAAGTCGAGGTCCCGGGCCATCGCCCGGATCACCGCGAGCTGCTGGAAATCCTTCTCCCCGAACACCGCCACGTGGGGCTTCGCCGCGAGGAACAGCTTCGCCACCACCGTCGCCACCCCCCGGAAATGGCCAGGCCGCGAGGCGCCGCACAGCCCCTTCGAGGCGCCGGTCACTTCCACGTACGTCTGGTACCCGTCCGGGTACATGTCCTTCGCCCCGGGCAGGTAGACCGCGGAGGTCCCGGCCGCCGAGAGCATCGCCAGGTCCCGCGCCTCGTCCCGGGGGTACTTTTCGTAATCCTCTCCGGGGCCGAACTGCGCCGGGTTGACGAAGATCGTCGCCGCCACCGCCCCGCAGCCCCGCTCCCGCGCGATCCGGACGAGGCTCACGTGCCCCTCGTGCAGGTACCCCATCGTGGGGACCAGCCCGATCCGGGCCCCTTCCGCCCGCCGCGCGTCGGCCCACGCCCGCATCTCTCCCGGGGTGCGCAGCAGCTCCATCATCAGAAGGAGTGCTCCTTCCCGGGGAACGTCCCCTCGCGCACCGCCGCCGCGTAAGCCTCCACGGCGTCGGAAACCGGACGCCGAAGTTCCCCGAACCGCCTCACGAACTTCGGCCGGAACTCGTCGAACAGCCCCAGCAGGTCCTGCATCACCAGGACCTGCCCGTCGCAGTGCGGCCCCGCGCCGATTCCGATCGTGGGGATCGACAGCAACTTCGTGATCTCCGCCGCGAGCGCGGCCGGCATCCCCTCGAGCACCACCGCGAACGCGCCCGCCTCCTGCACCGCCGCCGCGTCGGAAAGGAGCGCCTCCCGCTGCAGCTCCGTCTTCCCCTGCACCCGGTATCCGCCCATCCGGTGGACCGACTGGGGCGTCAGGCCGATGTGCCCCATCACGGGGATGTCGGCGTTCGCGATGGCGCGGATCACCGCGGACGCGTTGCGCCCCCCCTCGAGCTTCACCCCTTCCGCCCCCGCCTGCAGCAGGCGGCCGGCGTTGCGGACGGCGTCCGGAGACCCCGTCTGGTAGGAGAGGAACGGCATGTCCGCCACGAGGAGCGCCCGCTTCCGCCCCCGGGCCGCCGCCCCCGTGTGGCGGACCATGTCGTCCATCGTCACGTTCAGCGTGTCCGGGTGGCCCAGCACCACCTGGCCGAGGGAGTCGCCCACCAGGAGGACATCCACGCCGGCCTCGTCGAAGATGCGCGAGAAGAGGGCATCGTACGCCGTGATCATCACGATCCGGGACCGTTCCGCCTTCAACCGCGCGAGGTCGAGTATGGTGGTCTTCCGCATCCCTTCCCCCGTGAAGTGCGTCGCAAAACGAAACGGCCTCCCGGAACCGTATCCGGAAGGCCGCGATTGAACGCGCCGGGCGCCGGCAGTCCGCGGACAACCGCGCACCGCCGCCGCTCCCCGATAACGATCCCGTCTAGGTCCGGCTTACCTGGATCCCAGCGGTATGTAGTGCTGCGTCCCGCGTTTCACACTCTTGACCTCTCTCACGAGATGTTCAAGGTCGCGGGGGCTCTCCACAAA
>DASWBR010000239.1:0-3064 GCA_036390495.1 Candidatus Deferrimicrobiaceae bacterium
GCCGGCGTTACTTCCTCGTTTCGGCTGGTTTCTCCCCGGATGGCGCCTCAGTCTCCTTCACGTACGCAAGGATCGCGTCGGCCTCGATCGCGCCCGGCACCACGCGGCCGTCCGGGAAGACCATCGTGGGGGTGGAGCGGATGTTGAACTGCTTCGCGGCCCGGATCGTCTCGTCCAGCGCCTTGCCGTCGCACGTCCCCTTCGGGAGCGTCTTCCCTGCGAATCCGTCCTCCAGCGCCTGGACCGTCCCGGCGCAGACGATGGAGAGCGCCTTCGCATACGTCTCCCGGTCGTTCTCGTTCCTCGGGAACGGCCGCGCGTAGAACGCCACGTCGGGGTTCTTCGCCACGATCCCCTTCGCGGTCTCGTGGAGCTTCGCGCAGTGGGTGCAGTTGGGGTCGTCGAAGACGACGATCCGGTGTTTGGCGTCCGGCTTCCCGATGACGATCGACCCCTCGGTGGGCACCTGCGAGACGTCGATCCGGTTCATGGAGAGCATCCGGCTCCCCGTCAGGTTCTTCTTCGTGCTCACCTGGACGATCTGGCCGGCCACTACGTACTCCTTGGAGAAGTCGACGTAGACGGGCCAGCGTTTGCCGCCCTTCTCGACCGCCACCTCCCAGAGCCCCTTCACCGGGCTCATGCCGACGGAGAGGACGTTGTCCACGTTGGCGCCGAGCATTCTGACCGCCTCCTCCCGGCTGAAGCTGTGGCAATCCGTGCAGGAACCGCTGCCGCACCCGTCGGCCGACATGGCGGACGCGGAGGCCGCACCGGCGACCAGCAGGACCGCCACGAAGAGGGTGGAAAGGGTCGCTCGGCTCATCGTTCCCCCGGGGAAGGACATAATTTTCCCATTGTACAACGGCCCGCGGCCCGTCCCTCCCGGGAATTTCGACGGGACGTCCGGCAAAACCGTTCAATGGCACAGGAATGCCGTTTTCTGCAGACAATAATCATTGACCGGGGCGTTCCTCCCTTGGGAAAATGGTACCATTCCACCTTCGCTGGGGGTTCGAATGGGACAACGGACGAGCCGGAGGAACCTCCGGAAGAGTCTCGCCCTCGCGTGCCTTTCCCTTTCCGCTTCCCTGTTCCTTCCCGCCCTGACCGGCGGCGCCTCCGCCGCGGACCTCTCCCTCTCCTCGAAGACGTACGGCCTGTATTACGAGCGGGAGCTCGCCGGGGGGCAGAAGAACAAGTACGCGCCGCTGTATGAATACCTTTCGACGGACGCGTCGAACATCGGCGGAAAGCCCGTCTCCTTCCACTTCTACGGGTGGGGCCGGGTCGACCTGGGGGACGACACCGGCGAGAACGGCACCTCCGGGGAGGTCGGCAGCCTCTACATGGAATACCTGCACCCCGAGGGGAACGGGCAGGTCAAGCTCGGCCGCTTCTTCATGACGGAAGGGGCGGCGGTGGGGATCCTCGACGGAGGCTTCGCGAAGGTGACGACCCCCGTCGGGCTGGGGGTGTCGGTCTACGGCGGCGTCCCTGTCGAGTACTCGATCCTGGACAACGTAAGTGGCGGCAGTTCCGTCTACGGCGCCCGGCTCTTCTTCGCGAAGTCCGGCTTCGTGGAGATCGGCGCCTCGTACGTCAAGGAAAACGGGGACGTTTCGGCGAAGGATCTGGAGCTGTACGGCGGCGACCTCTGGCTCCGCGTGGCGAATGGCGTGGAGCTGACCGGGCAGGCGACGTACAACCAGGACGCGAGCGAGATGGCGTACCAGCGGTACGCGGTCCGCATCGTCCCCGGCTCGACTTTCGACATCGCCGCCGGCTACGAGTCGTACACGTACAAGGGACTCTTCCGGGGGGCGCTGAACCCGGCGTTCCTCTCCCCCTCGGTGAACCCGAACGACAAGGTCCAGTCGATTTTCGCTGTGCTGGACTGGGAGTTCGTCCCCGGCTGGACGCTCGAGCTTTCGGGGAAGAGCCTCGACCACAAGGAGGGGGACCCCGGGGACGCGTTCCGCGGGGGGGTGGGATTGCGCTATACCTACAACGACAAGAAGGACGTGGCGGGGCTCTCGGCGGCCTTCGTCTCCGCGGACCAGGCGGCGAACGAGTACCAGGAGTACCGAGGGTTCGCCTCGTACTCCCCGGGCAAAGTCCGGATGACCCTGGACGCCCTGACCGTGCAGTACAAGCAGGCGATCAACGGGAAGAAGGACCAGTACCAGGTGGTCGGCACGGTGGGGTACCAGCTCCTCGCGTCCCTTCAGATCTCCGGCAACCTGACCTACACCCAGAGCCCCGACTTCGAGGAGGACTGGGCGGGCCTGATCCGTTTGAACCTCGACCTCGGGACCAGCACGGGAGGGAAGAAATGATGCGCCGCTCGACCGCCGTGACCGTGTTCGGGGCGGCCCTGCTCGCCCTGCTCTTTTCCTGCTCCGCCGTCTCGAAGACGCCGTCGGTTCCCCCGAAGCACCCGGAGGACCTCCCCGCGGGGCGGGTGAACTGCCTCGAGTGCCACCAGGACGTCTCCACCGGCGCGCTGAAGCCGTACGGGGGGTTCCGCCACTCCGCGGTCTTCATCGGCTCCCACGGGACGTACGCCCGGCAGGGGCAGAACCTGTGCTCCTCGTGCCACGCGCCGGCGTTCTGCCAGACGTGCCACGCCGGGAAGGACGACCTGAAGCCGAACGTGAAGACGGGCGACCGCCCCGACCGGATGGCGCCGCACCGGGGGGATTACATCGCCACCCACCGGATCGACGGGCGCCTGGACCCCGGCTCGTGCTTCCGGTGCCACGGGAACAAGAGCGACGTCAAGTGCAAGCAGTGCCACAAGTAGGACGGGGGGAGACATGACCTCGAACAAGCGTTCTTTCCGGGAATTCCGGAACCCGATCGGTTGCCTGATCCTCCTGGCGGCATTCGCCGCGGCCGCCGGCTGCTCGACCGCCGAATCGCCTGCCGGCTCCGGCAACAACATGAACCACATCCTGCCGTCCGGCAGCTCCGTCTCCGGGTGGCTGGTCACCCCGTCCGGCGGGACGCACACGAGTTCCGCCACGCTGGACTACATCGCAAACAACGGGAGCAGCGGCTG
>DASWBR010000240.1:0-16715 GCA_036390495.1 Candidatus Deferrimicrobiaceae bacterium
CTGCTCGTTCGGGTCCGCGCCACGGCGCTCAACCGGGCGGACCTGCTCCAGCGGCGCGGGAAGCACCCTCCCCCCAAGGGGGTCCCGGACATCCTGGGGCTCGAGATGGCGGGAGAGGTGGCCTCGGTCGGCCGGACGGCCGGGGAGTGGAACGTCGGCGAGCGCGTGTGCGCCCTGCTGCCCGGGGGAGGGTACGCGGAACTCGTCGCCATTCCCGCGGGCCTGGCGATGCGCATCCCCGGGAACCTCTCCTTCGAGGAGGCGGCGGCGATCCCCGAGGTGTTCCTCACCGCGTACCAGAATCTCTTCATCGTGGCGCGCCTCGCGCAGGGGGAGACCGTCCTGGTTCACGCCGGCGCGAGCGGCGTCGGGACGGCGGCGGTCCAGCTGATCCGGGAAGCCGGCGCCGAATCCCTCGTGACGGCGGGCTCCCCGGAAAAGATCGACAGGTGCCTGGCGCTGGGCGCCCGGGCGGGGTGGAACTACAAGGAAGGCCCGTTCGTCCCGTGGGTGGCGGAACAGACCTCGGGCAAGGGGGCGGACGTCGTCCTCGACTTCGTGGGCGCCCCCTACTTCGAGCAGAACCTGCGGTGCCTTTCGACGGACGGGAGGATGGTGGTGGTCGGCACCCTGGGCGGCGCCGAGGTGGAGAAGTTCAGCCTGCGCACCCTGATGACGAAGCGCCTCCAGATCACGGGGGCGGGACTGCGCTCGATGGACACCCCCCGGAAGATCGAGCTCACCCGGAAGTTCGCCGCGTTCGCCCTGCGCCGGTTCGCCGACGGGAGGCTCGCTCCGGTCGTCGACACCGTCTTCGACTGGAAGGATGTCGCGAAGGCCCACCAGCGTATGGAGTCAAACGTCAACATCGGGAAGATCGTCCTGCGGGTGACGGGGTAAAGGGGGCTACCGCTTCCCGAACTTTCCCTTGGTGCGGGGGAACGACCGTTGCCCTGAGGCTTTCGCTCCCCGCTTCCACGCCGGCTTGGGCTGGCGCGGCCCTTTCCGCTCGGCGTCCCGGGCTTCCTGCGCCGCCTTCTCCTTCTCGATCTCCTTCCTGCGCGCCGCCTCGGCGATGGCCTGCTTGATCACCTTGCGCTTCGACCGGTCCGCGGGCGTCTCGACGCGCTTCGGGCGGCGGGGAACTTCCGGAGGCGGGCCTGTCGAGGCGACCTCCGCCGCGCGGCGGTCCATGTACTCGTTCAGATCCCGGACTTCCTTCGTCGTCAGGTAGCGCCACTCCCCCGGCTCGAGGCCGGTAAGTGTCAACGGGCCGATCTCGGCCCGGCGAAGCTTGGTCACCCGGTGGCCGATGGAGTCGAACATCTTCCGCACCTGGTGGTACCGCCCCTCGGCGATCTTCAGGCTCACCCACGCCTTGCCGCCCTTCTTCTCGAGGAAGTGGACCTCCGCGGGATTCGTCATCTTCCCGTCGATTGGAAGGCCGCGGCGCAGGACGTTGAGCTCCGCCGGCCGGGGTACGCTCATCAGCTTGGCGACGTACGTCTTCTCCACGCCGAACCGCGGGTGGGTGAGGCGGTAGGCGAACTCGCCGTCGTTGGTCAGCAGGAGCAGGCCGGTGGTGTGGAAGTCGAGGCGGCCGACGGGGAAGACGCGGGAGGAGAGCTCGCCGATCAGCTGCGGGGCGGTCTTGCGCCCTTCCCGGTCCTTCATCGTGGTGACCACGTTGTCGGGCTTGTACAGCATGATGTAGATTTTTTCTTCCTGGACCGGGACCAGCGTGCGGCCGTCGAGGCGGACCTCCTGTTCGGCCGGGTCCCACAGCGTGCCGGGATCCAGAACGGGCACACCGCCCACGGTGACGCGGCCCCCGCGCACCATCTCGTCCGCCACGCGGCGGGAGACGCCGGCGGCCAGCGAGATGTACCGGTTTAAACGCTCAGTCGCCATCGGGGGTCTCGCCCGTCTCCCCCGCTTCCTTCGAGGCGGCATCCACCAGGTCGGCCTCCGTGACATCGGAGGGGATTCGTCCCGCCGAAACCGCTACCGTCCCGCGGGCGGCCTCCCCCAGGCTCGCGGCGAGCTCGTCCCCGCCCTGCTCGATGCCCCCCTCCGGGACCGCCGGGAGGTGGAATCCCGGGCGGGGCGTTTCGACCGGCGTGGCGATGGAGGCGGCGAGGAACTCCTCGATCTCCCGCATCGACGGCAGGTCGTTCAGCGACCCGAGGCTGAACACCTCCATGAACTCCCGCGTGGTGCCGAAGAGGAACGGCTTCCCGGGGACGTCCTTCTTCCCCACGACCTTCACCAGCCGGCGCTCCATCAGGGTCTTCAGGGCCCCGGCGCAATCCACGCCGCGGATCTGCTCGATCTCCTGGCGGGTGGCCGGCTGCTTGTAGGCGATGATGGAGAGCGTCTCCAGCGCCGCCCGGGAGAAGCGCGGGGGCCTCGCGTCGAACAGCTTGCGCACGTGCTCCTGGTTCGCCGGATTGGTGCGGAACTGCAACCCCTTCGCCACCTCCTCCACGAGGATCCCCGAGGAACCGGGGGGGTACTTCTCCTGGAGGATGCGGACGACCTCGCGGGATTCCGCCTTGGAGATGCCGCCCAGCAGCTGCCGGACCTTCTCGAACGAGAGCGGCTCGGCGGAGACGAGGAGCAGGCTTTCCAGGATCGACGCGGCGCGGGACAGGTCCGCGGGGGGCGCCTGGGACCCCTCCCCGGCCTCCCCGGAACCTTTCAGGAGGTCGTCGACGGAGATCGGCTCTTCGGGGTCAGTCGGTGTCGGGTTGCTCGGATTCTCTTCCATTCTCGCTCTCCCGGACGGCGGGCACGATGCTGATCAGGCCCAGCGGGTTCGCCTGGTACAGGCGGACCGTCTTGAGCCGGACCAGCTCCAGGATGCCCAGGAAAAAGGATATGATTTCGTTCCGCGACGTGCACCGTTCCACGAGGGCGTCGAACCGCAGGGAGCCCTCCTCCTTCAGGCGGTCCAGCAGGTAGGAGATGGCGTCCGCGATGGTGATCCGCTCGACGAAGACCTCGTGGGGCGTCTCCGCGGGCATCCGCGCGAGGACCTCCTTGAACGCCGTGATGAGGTCCGCCATCGACAGCTCGGTGATGACGATCTCCTCCCCGGGGATCTCCTCCGCGAGGAAGTCGCGCACGAAGACGTCCCTCCCCAGGACGGGGCGCTCCCCCAGGCGGGCCGCCGCCTCCTTGAACCGCTCGTACTCCAGGAGGCGCCGGGAGAGCTCCTGCCGGAGGATCTCGGGATCCTCCTCCTCCAGCTCCTCGTCCTCGTGGCGCGGCAGCAGCGACTTCGACTTGATATAGAGGAGCGTGGAGGCCATCACGAGGAACTCCCCCGCCACGTCGAGGTTCAGCGCCTTCATCACGTCGAGGTAGGCGAGGTACTGCTCCGTGATCTTCGCGATGGGGATGTCGTGGATGTCGAGCTTCTGGTCGCGGACCAGGTGCAGGAGCAGGTCGAGCGGCCCCTCGAACACCGCGAGCTGCACGGGCATCCCCTGGACCGGGCTCTCCGGTGCCGCACCGGCTGCGGGCGCTCCCTCCGCGGTCGCCAGGGTCCCCGGCTCCGTGGGGGTCCCCTGCGGCTTGTCGTCAGACCCGGACAGCGTCGCGTACCTCCGTCATCTTGGCCTCCGCCACCTGCGTCGCCCGGCGGGTTCCGTCCGCCAGGATGTCCCGCACGGAGACGCCGCCTTCCACGATCCGCCGGCGCTCCTCGCGGACGGGGACGAGGACCTTCTCCATCCCCTCGTACATCCATTTCTTGCACTCGATGCAGCCGATCCCGGCGGTGCGGCACCCGTGGTCGACCTTCGCGATCGTCGCCTCGTCGGAGAGGATCCTGTGGTACGAGAAGACGTTGCACAC
The DNA here is from genome assembly GCA_036390495.1 of Candidatus Deferrimicrobiaceae bacterium. Lineage (GTDB taxonomy): Bacteria > Desulfobacterota > Deferrimicrobia > Deferrimicrobiales > Deferrimicrobiaceae > JAGGAJ01. Next base: position 3,862 of record DASWBR010000240.1, read on the forward strand.
CTCCGGGTTCCCCTTGTCCGTGCGGCGCTGCCGGGCGGGGTCGGTGACCATGGGGCGCACCTTCTCCCACACGGCCTCCGCGGTGTCGGACAGCAGGATCGCGTTGTCGTAGCTCTTGCTCATCTTGCGGTTGTCGGTCCCCAGCAGCTTCGGCGTCTCGGTGAGGTACGCCTCGGGGATGGAGAGGCACTCCCGGTACAGGAAATTGAAGCGGCGGGCGATCTCCCGGGTCAGCTCCAGGTGCGGGACCTGGTCGATGCCGACGGGAACCAACGCGGCGTCGTACATGAGGATGTCCGCCGCCTGCAGGACGGGGTAACCGAGGAAGCCGTACGTGTGGAGGTCCCGGGTGGTCTGCTCCCGGAGCTGCTCCTTGTAGGTCGGGTTCCGTTCCAGCCACGGCAGCGGGGTGATCATCGACAGGAGCAGGTGGAGCTCGGCGTGCTGGGGGATGTGGCTCTGGATGAAGAGGGTCGACTTCGCCGGGTCGAGTCCGGCGGCCAGCCAGTCGATCACCATGTCGTCGATGCTCTCCCGGATGATGCCGGTGCGGTCGTACTCCGTGGTCAGCGCGTGCCAGTCGGCCACGAAATAGTAGCAGTCGTTCTCCTCCTGGAGCCTCTTCCAGTTCACGAGCACCCCGAGGTAGTGCCCCAGGTGGAGCTTTCCGCTCGGGCGCATGCCGCTCAATACCCGTTTCCGCAAATCCAAATTCTTGTCCTCCGCGATGGGTTACGCGCCCAGGATGGCGGACGCCAGGATATCGACGAACCGCCAGATTATACCAGCGGGACCGAACATGAGCAGCAGGAGAACGAGGAGGGTTCCGTACCGCTCCACCGACGCCAGGGCCATGGACGCCCGGGGGGGGAGCAGGCCCACGGCGATGCGGCCGCCGTCCAGGGGTGGTATCGGGATCAGGTTGAAGAGGGCCAGCAGGCAGTTGAACTGGACCGATACCACGCACATCAGGCTCAGGGGCAGGGTCACCATCCGGGCCGGGGTGTCCGCGACGGGACCGGCGCCGTGCATCATCGCCTCGATCAGGAGCGCGGGGTCGAAGGCGGTCAGGACGCGGAAGATCAGGCCGGACAGGAGGGCCAGTCCCAGGTTGGTCACGACCCCGGCGGCGGCCACGTAAATCGGGTCCCGCTTCTGGTCGCGGAGGAGCCGGAAATTGACCGGCACCGGGCGGGCCCACCCGAAAACCACCCCGGTGTTGAGGAGGATCATCATGGCCGGGAGGAGGATCGTGCCGAACGGGTCGATGTGGGGTATGGGGTTGAGGGTCACCCTTCCCAGCATCTTCGCGGTCGGATCCCCCTTCCGGAACGCCACGTAGCCGTGAGCCGCCTCGTGGAAGGTGATCGCGAGGACCACCGGGACCGCGTAGATCGACAATTTGTGCAGGAATTGCTGGATGTCGGGCAAGCCGGTTTCCTCTCTGCCTGGGAAAAACCCATGTTACCACTTATCCGGATTTCGGGAAGCGGGAGAGGACGAAGGCGGTTTCGTCCGCCTTGCTGCGGAGCTCGCCGGCGAACTTGCGTTCGAGGATGGCGTCGAAGATCTCCTTGAACATCGGCCCGGACGGGTATCCCAGCGATATCAGGTCCTCCCCCTTCACCTGGGGTTTCACGTTTTTCAACTGGGTAAAATAGAGGGAAATATACCTTTTGATATCAGGGTGTTTTGTCCGAGCCATGAGGTAAAGGATGACCTCGTTGGCCAGCGGGGACAGGGTGTCGTAAATCATTTTCCGGGATATCTGGGGCGTCGAAAGCAGACGGTACACCACCCCGGCCCCCTCGTCCTTGGCTTCCCGCACCCACTCCCGCAGCCGGGCGCGCACCCCGAGGTCCCGCGCGAGCTTCTTGGCCTCATCCGCCGGAAGCGGGTCGAGGAGCGACAGGAACAGGACTCCCCACTTCTCCACCTTCTCGTCCAGGTAGAGCAGGGAGAACCAGACGAGGACCTCTCCCGTCTCGCCGAGGAGCTCCAGCTGCGGCCGCTCCAGGGTGATGGCCGGGTGGATGGATGGGCCGAGCCCCACCTCGGACAGCCGGCGGAGGATGGCGACCGGGTCCTCCTCCTGGAGGATCAGCTCCAGGTCGGCGTAAAGCCGGGGCTTCGGCAGCTTCCCCACCAGGTCGAGCCGGACGGCGTTGCGGATGAGGTTCAGCGTGTGCCGGGAGATCGTGAACCCGAAGCGCCGCTCGAACCGCATCGCCCGCAGGATGCGGGTGGGGTCCTCCACGAACGACAGGGAGTGGAGCACCCGGATGACCTTCTCCTTGATGTCCCGCTGTCCCCCGAAGAAGTCGATCAGCTCCCCGAACCCGGCGGGGGAAAGCCGGATCGCCAGCGTGTTGATGGTGAAGTCGCGCCGGTACATGTCCTGCTTCAGGCTGCTGTACTCCACCGTGGGGAGGGCCGCCGGCTCGAGGTAATACTCCACCCGCGCGGTGGCCACGTCGATCTTGAATCCGTCCGGGAAGACGAGCACCGCGGTTCCGAACTTGTGGTGCGGGCGGACCCGGGCGCCCTGGGAGGCGCCGAACGCCTCCGCGAAGGCGATCCCGTCCCCCTCCACCACGAGGTCGACGTCGAGGTTCTCGCCCCGCATCACCAGGTCCCGGACGAATCCGCCCACCGCGAAAACGCGCATGTCCAGCCGCCGGGCCGTCTCCCCCGCCGCCAGGAGGAGCTCCATCACCCGCCGCGGGAGGCGCTCCCGCATCAGCGACGTGAGGTTCTTGGGGCGTGCCATCGCCCCCTCCGCCGGGACGTCCTCCCCGGTGTCGGGGTGCTCCACGTCCCGCACGTCGTAGAGGAACCGCAGCAGCCCCGTGCGGGTGATGACTCCCAGAAGCTCCCTCCCCCGCACCACGGGGACAAGACGCTGGTTCTTCCCGATGATCACCTCCTGGATCCGCTCGATGTCGGCCTCCGGGGTCACCGTCTCGAAGTCGGTGTTCATGTACTCGGCCGCGGTCTCCTCCCCCAGCCCGTGGTACACCGCCTTCTCCACCACCTGCCGGGTGAGGACCCCCGCGACCTCGCCGCCGCGCATGACCGGGACGGCGTTGATGTTGGAACGGGCCAGCAACCGGTGGACGTCGTAGACCGTGCTTTCCGCCGACGCGGTGCGTGGGGGAGACACCATCAGCTCCGCCGCCGTCCGCCGCGGAATGACCTTCTCCGCCAGGACCTGCAGGATCCGCTCCCTCGCCTGGAAGATCGTGGCGTCCTTCATGGTGGCCGACGCGGCGTACGGGTGCCCGCCGCCGCCGAACTCCCGCATCACCGCCCCCGCGTCCACCTCCGGCTTTCGGCTGCGCCCCACCAGCACCACCCGGTCCCCCATCTGGCAGGCGACGAAGAGGACGTTGACTCCCTCCATGTCCCGCAGCTTGTGGACGAGCAGCGCCAGGTCCCCAACGTAATCCTCCCGGCGCGCCTCGGCGATCACCACCTCCACGCCGTGGATCGTGTAGGAGCGCGACCCGTGGATCAGGTCGTAGAGGAGCGAGATCTGGTCGGAGGTGAGGTCCCGGGCGAGGATGTCGGAGACCAGCGCCAGCCGCCCCCCGCAGGAGAGCAGGTGCGCCGCGGCGAGGTAGTCGTCGACCGTAGTGGAGGGGAAGGAGAGCGACCCGGTGTCCTCGTAGATCCCCAGCATCATCACCGTGGCCTCGTCCGGCGAGATCGGGATCCCCCTCTCCTTCAGGATGTGCACGAGGATCGTGGTGGTGGAGCCGACCGCCCGGATCACCTCCACGTCCCCCTTCATGTCCGACGCCTCTTCCGGGTGGTGGTCGTAGATGTGCACCTCCACGCCGGGGCGGCCGACGAGGTCGCCGAAGAGGCCGATGCGGGTGCTGTTCCGGATGTCCACCAGGATCAGGCGCCGGACCCGGGAAAGGTCGATCTCGCGCGGCTTGCGCATCGGGAGGGTGTAGAAGGCGGACTGGACGAGGAATCCTTTCACCGACTCCTCCTGCGACCCCGGGAGGACGGTGACCGCGTCCGGGTACAGCTTGTGCGCCGCCAGCATCGACGCGATCGTGTCGAAGTCGGCGTTGACGTGGGTCGTGATGACGTCCACGGCTCTATCTTACGGGAATGGCCGCGAAAAAGCGCGGGGGAGCCGCGGGGTCAGCCGCGGGGGTGGTGCTTCCGGTGGATGTCCCGCAGCCGTTCGGGGGTGACGTGGGTGTAGATCTGGGTGGTGGCGATGTCGGCGTGGCCGAGCATCGCCTGGACCGCCCGCAGGTCGGCCCCGCCGGCCAGGAGGTGGCCCGCGAAGGAGTGGCGCAGCGTGTGGGGGGAGATCCTCTCCCCGATCCCCGCGACGAGGGCCAGGTGCCGGATCCGGTTCCACAGCGTCTGCCGGGTGATCGCCTTCCCGCGCCTTGAGAGGAACAGGGCGCTGGAGACCCTCTTCTTCAGGAAGGCCGGCCGGGCGGTCTCGAGGTACTCCGCCAGGTCCTCGAGGGCGCGTTCGGCCACGGGGACCACCCGCTCCTTGCCCCCCTTCCCGAGGACCCGCAGGAAGCCGGCGTCGCGGTCGACGTTCTCCATCCGCAAAGTGACGACCTCCGAGGCGCGAAGTCCGGAGGCGTACATCAGCGTGAGCATCGCCCGATCCCGGATCCCCTCCGGCGACCGGTCGGGCGCGTCGAGGAGCCGCCCCACCTGGCCGACGGTGAGGTACTTCGGCAGCGGCCGGCCGATCCGCGGTGGCCGGACCTCCGCGACGGGGTTGCCGGGAACGACCCCTTCCCGGGCCAGGAACCGGAAGAAGGATCGCAGGGAGGAGACGTTGCGGGCCGCGCTGCGGGCCGCCATCCCCCGCTTCCGTTCCCCCTTCTTCCCGTCCCCTCCCTTCCCCCCGGGGACCTCCTCCCGCAGGTGGACGAGATATTTCAGGTAGTGCGTGCGGCCGAAATCCTTCACGCCGATCCCCTGGCGGGAAAGGAAACCGGCGAATCGCCGGATGTCGCCGGAATACGCCGCCACCGTGTTCGGCGAGAGACGACGCTCCGTCTGCAGGTGCCGGAGGAAGTCGTCGACGAGGGCGTCGGTGTCCATCGGGTCCGCGGTCACTTCCCGCGCGGATCGCCCGGAATCCGGGCCGCGGCGGGGAATGCCGCTTCGGACACCGGGATCTCCAGCAGGCGCGGCTCCATCGTGGAGAGGTCCACGATCGCGCACGTGTGCTTCCCCCGCAGGAAGCCGCACGACTCTCCGGGGTTCAGGACCAGCGCCTTTCCCACGCGCATCGTCAGGGGGCGGTGGGTGTGGCCGAACAGGACCAGGTCGAAGCGGCCGCGCTCCGTGAGCTCCGGCTGCAGTTCCTCGTAGGAGTGGCCCATCAGGATCCGGCGCTCCGACACCGTCTCGATGCGGGGCCCGTGCCGGAAGGCTCCGCCGGTGGCGTCCTGGAGGCCGTCCCGGTCGTCGTCGTTGTTGCCGAACACCGCGAGGAGCGGGATGCCGGAGTCCCGGTACCCCGCGAGGACGGACGGGGCGCAGACATCCCCCAGGTGGAGGATGACTCCCACGCCCTCCGCACGGAAAAGTTCGAGGGCCGCGGCGACCGCGGCCGCGTGGTCGTGGGAGTCGGAGAGGATCCCCGCCTTCACGAGGGCCGCTCAGTCGCCGATCGCCGCGAGGAGGGCCTGCCGGATCTCCTCCTGCCGGCTCGCGTCGGAGATCTTCCCCCCGTCCCGGTCGACGAGGTAGAAGGAGTCCGCCACCTGGTCCGCCTTCGTGGCGATCTTGGAGAGGATGATGTCCGCCCCCAGCGACGTCAGGGTCCGGGTGATGTCGTACAGCAGCCCGATCCGGTCGTAGGTGAAGATGTCCACCACGGTGTAGCGGGAGGAGACGGAGTCGTCGAAGACCACCCGGGTGGGCCGGTACCGGGGCACCTTGTCCCGCATGAACTTCCCGATCTTCGGGTCGGCGATGAGCGCGGACACGTCGACCTCGCCGCGAAGGACCCGCAGGAGGTCCGTCACCACCCGGTCCTTCTTCGGGTCCCCCTGCAGGCTCTTCCCCCGGGAGTTCACGTAGAAGGTGTCGATCGCCACGCCGTCGCGGGTGGTGGAGATGGAGGCGTTCAGGATGTTCACCCCGTTCGCCGAAAGCGTCCCCGCGATCTGGGCGAAGAGCCCCCGCTGGTCCGGGGCGACCACGATGAACTCGGTGGTCCCCGACTCCGGCGAGTCGAACGTCTCCACGATGGGGGCCTGCCCGTTGAACATCGACAGCAGGCGGAAATGCTCCGCGAAACGGGAATCCGGGGTGGCGAGGATGTACCGGTCGTCCACGTTCAGGACGAACCGCTCGACCTCCTCCGCGGGGAACTCCCCCAGCCACTCCCGGACCTGGCCACGGCGGCGGTTGGCCAGTTCCTCGAACGGACGCTTGAGCACCCCCTGTTCCAGGACGTTGCGCCCCTTCTCGTACAGCTCGGAGAGGAGCATCGCCTTCCACTGGTTCCAGACGTCGGGGCCCACCTCCTTCATGTCCGCGTACGTGAGGACGTAGAGCTGGTCGAGGCGGGAGACGCTCCCCACGGTGTCGGCGAAGGACAGGATCATCTCGATGTCGTGCAGGTCGCGCCGCTGGGAGATGTGGGCCATCAGCAGGTGCTGCTCCACGAGGAAGACGAGGTCGGCGACATCCTGCTCCGGGAGCCGCCAGCGGTTCCCGATGCGGGAGACGATCTCGGCCCCGATCCGGCTGTGCCCGTGCCCCTTCCCCTTCCCGATGTCGTGGAACAGGATCGCCAGGGTCAGGAGGGCCCGGTTCGGCACCGCCCGGTAGATCCGGAGGAACTCCTCCTCCTCCTTCGACCGCTCCGCGGCCGTCTCGAGCTGCGCCATCACGCTCGCGCACCGGATGGAGTGCGCGTCGGCCGTGTAGACGTGGTAGACGTCCCGGAGCACCCGGCAGAAGAGCCCCTCGAACTCGGGGATGAAGCGCCCGAGGAAGCGGCTCTCGTTCATGGCGAGCAGCGTCTCGCGAAGGTGGACCGGGTCGGAGAGGATCGAGAGGAAGAGCCGGGCCGCCTCCGGGTCCTCCCGGAACGACGGTCCGATGGCCGGGAGGGACTGCTGGATCGACTTCTTCGCCTGACGGGAGAGGGACGACCGGCTCGCCTGGAGGGAGCGGAAGAATTCGAGGATCCGGATCGGCTCCCTCTCGAAGGAATCCGGGTCGCTCACCTGCAGCTTCCCCTTGTAGAGGATCCCCCCGGCGCCCACGGACTTCCGCTTGAAGAAGAAGAACGACTTGCGCGCCCCCTCCTCGGGCAGGTACCGCCCGACCTCTTCCAGCAGATCCTCGGCGAGCTGCGTCGCGGAGGCGGCGTGGAGGTAATAGGTCCGCATGAACCGCTCGACGCCGTGGCTCGGCCCGATCTTGCGGTACCGGAACCGCTCGGCGAGCTGTTCCTGCGCCTCGAAGGTGAGCACGTCCGCCTTTTTCCCGAGGACGTAGTGCAGCTCGTTGCGGACCCGCAGGAGGTAGTCCAGCACGTGCCGGATCGCCTCGACGTTCTGGGCGCTCACGACGCCTTTCTGCCGCAGTTCCCGGAGTTCGTGGACCTTGTACTTGACCCGCGCGGCCCACACGGCCGAGTGGATGTCCCGGAGCCCCCCGCGCCCGTCCTTGATGTTCGGCTCGAGGAGGTAGACGGTGGCGCCCATTCGGGCGTGGCGGGACCGCATCTCCCGGATCTTCGTCTCGATGAACCGGTCGCCGTCGGCGTAGTAGAGGAACTTCTCCAGTTCCCTCCCGGCTTCCCGGAAGAACGCCGCGTCCCCGGCCACCAGGCGGTGGTCCATGAGGGCCGTCCGGATGGAGTCGTCCTGGCCGCCCAGCCGGACCGTCTCCTTCACGTTCCGGACGCTGTGCCCCACCTCGAACCCCAGGTCCCACAGGGGGTACAGGATCGACTCCGTCATCGCCTCGACGTAAGGGTCCACCTTGTAGTGGTGGAGGAACAGGAGGTCCAGGTCCGATTTCGGGCACAGCTCCCGGCGCCCGTACCCCCCCACGGCGACCACCGCCATGCGGCAGGAGAGGCCCGCCGAAGACGAGAGGAACCGCGCGCGCGCGCGGTCGTGGAGAGCCCGGAGCACCGTGTCGATGCCGTCGGAATATTTCCGGCAGGCGGCCAGGCCGCCGCAGATCCCCAGCCGCTGCTCTTCCCGAAGGGCCAGGCGGGTGTCGTGGAGGAACTCCTTCAGGCGGTTCCGGAACTCCTTGTCCGGAAGGTCCGGGGGGAGCGCGGCCGGCTGGAGGATGGGAAGCGCCACGGGAGGACTGTCAGTTCCCGGTCCGGGCGAGGATCCCGTTCTGCCCGTAATACCGCACCGCATCCGCCACGCCGTCGGCGATCCGATCGAGGTACGCCGGGTCGCGCAGGCGCCCCTCCTCCCGGCGGTTGCTGATGAAGGAGGATTCGACCAGGACGGCGGTCATCCGCGCCCCGACGAGGACGTAGAAGGGGGCCTGTTTCAGCCCGAGGTTCTGGACGCCGGTGAAGCGCGAGGAGACGTTGCGGACGATGGAGTCGTTCACCGTCTTGGCCAGCCGCAGCGACTCGTTCTTCCGGGTTCCCGTGAACAGGTCGTCGATGATGAACCGGACCTCCGACAGCCGGCGCACCGGGACCCCGTTCTCCCGCGCGGCGAGTTCCAGATCCTCCCGGTTGGAGGCACCCCGGGAGAGCACGTAGGTGGAGATCCCCTCGGCCCGCCGGTTGGGGCTTGCGTTGATGTGGAGGGAGACGAAGACGTCCGCGCGCGACTTGTTCGCCATCGCGGTCCGCTCCTCCAGCGGGATGAACACGTCGGTGTCCCGGGTCATCCGCACGTCGTACTCCCCGCTGCGCGAAAGCTTCTCCCGGACCATCCGCCCGATGGCGAGGACCACGTCCTTCTCCTGGAGCCCGGTCGGCCCGATCGCCCCGGAATCCTTTCCCCCGTGCCCGGGGTCGATCATCACCCGGACGCGGTTGCGGCGGGCGGCGGTCTCCGTCGATCCGGAGGCCTCCCGTGCGGGCTTTGCCTCCGCCGCGGACGCGCCGCCCGCGGGGTCCTGGGGTGACGCCGGCGTCTCTCCCCCCCCCGCGCCAACGGCTGCGGCAGGGGATGCGGGGGCGCCGGGGGCCGCCTCCGCCCGGACGGCGGGGATCTCTCCCTCCCCGTCGATGTCGATGACGATCCGGAACGGGTTGTCGAGGGCGAAGACCCGGTACGTGCTCTCCCGCTCCAGGTCGATGACCACCCGGACGACGTCCCGGCTGTGCCGGCCCGCGCGGACCTGGCGGAGCAGCCCGTTCCGGACCTCGACCGGCTTCCGGAGGATCTCCTCGCGGATGCCCGCGCCGGAAAGGTCGACGAAGATGCGCGGGGGAAGGCCGCGCGCCGGGTCGGCAGCCGCGGTGTCCGCCTTCCAGGCGACCTCCTCCCCCGTGTAGATCGCCACGCGGGTGTAGATCTCGTTCGTCCAGGCGAGGATCTCGGAGACGCGGGCGGGACCGCTGGCGGGGTGGATTTCGGCCGATGCCGGGGGCAGGGGGGGCGCGAGGAGAAAGGCGGCGGCGGACATCGCCGCGAAGAGGTGTCGCCGCAAAGGTGTCACGGGGGTCCCTTCCGCAACCTCTCCTTCCACGCCGCCAGGCGCATCAGGGCATCCAGCGGGGAGAGCCGCTCGGGCTCGGAACGGCGGATCTCCTCCAAAACGCCCTCTTCCTCCATCCTCTCCCGGCGGCCGGCGAAAAGCTCCATCTGGGCGGCGTCGACGCGCTGCGTCGCGCGCGCGCCGGCGAGGCTCGGGAGGCCGAATTCATTATACTCGGCGGACTCGAGGTTTTTCAAAATATCCCGTGCCCGATCGATCAACGAGTCCGGCAGCCCGGCCAGCCGCGCGACCTGGATCCCGTACGACTTGCTCGCGCTCCCCTCGTCGATCCGCCGCAGGAAGATGATGTCGCCCTGCCACTCCCGCACCGCCACGTGGTAGTTCCGGGCGTTCGGGGAGGTGGAGACGATGTCGGTGAGCTCGTGGAAGTGGGTGGCGAAGAGGACCTTCGGCCTCGCCGGCGCGTCGTGGAGGTGCTCCGCCACCGCCCAGGCGATGCTCAGGCCGTCGTACGTGCTCGTCCCCCTCCCCACCTCGTCCAGCACCACCAGGGTGCGGTCCGTGATCCCGGAGAGGATCCGCGCCGTCTCCCGCATCTCCACCATGAAGGTGCTCTCCCCCCGGGAGAGGTCGTCGGAGGCGCCGATGCGCGTGAAGATCCGGTCCACCGCGCCGATCTCGGCCCGGTCCGCGGGGACGTAGGAGCCCGCGTGGGCCAGCAGGACGATGAGGGCCACCTGGCGGATGTAGGTCGACTTCCCCGCCATGTTCGGTCCCGTGACGATCGCCAGGCGCGCCCCGTCGGGGGAGAGGCGGCAGTCGTTGGGGACGAAGGCGTGGCGGCCCATGATCCTCTCCACGACCGGGTGCCGGCCGTTCTCGATGACGATGTCCCGCCCCGCGTGCACCTTCGGCCGGCCGTACCCGCCGGTGGCGGCGAGCTCGGCGAAGGACAGGAGCGCGTCGAGCTCCGCGACGCCGTCCGCCGCGAGGTAGACCGCCGGGAGATGCCGCTTCAGATTCTCCCGCAGGGCGAGGAAGAGCTCCTCCTCCCGGGCGTTCCGCTCCTCCTGGGCCCGCAGCACCTTCGACTCGAACTCCTTCAGCTCCGGGGTGATGAACCGCTCGGCGTTCACCAGCGTCTGCTTCCGGATGTAGTCCTGCGGGACCTTGTCGATGTGGGGCTTCGACACTTCGAGGTAGTATCCGAAAACCCGGTTGTAGCCGACCTTCAGCGTGCCGATTCCCGTGCGCTGCCGCTCGCGCGCCTCCATCTCTGCGAGCATCCCCTTCCCGTGCGTGAGCAGGTGGGTCAGCTCGTCCACCCGGGGGTCGTACCCCTTCCGGAAGATGCCGCCCTCCCGGTACCCCGCGGGGACCTCGTCGGCGAGCGCCGAGTCGATCTTCCGCACGGCCTCCCGGTGGTCCCCCAGCCGCTCCCGGAGCTCCGAAAGGAGCTTCGAGTACGGGTCCCCGAGGGCGGCGGATAGGGCCGGGATGGCGGCCAGGCTGTCCCGCAGCGCGGCCACGTCGCGCGGTCCGGACCGGTCCTGGGCCAGCCGGGAGGCCAGCCGCGAAAGGTCCCCCATGGCGTCGAGAGGTCCCGAGAGCGCCTTGCGCGCGGCCTGCCCTTCCAGGAGCTCCCCCACCGCGTCGTGGCGATCGCCGATGCGGGCGACGTCCAGCAGCGGGGCGGCCAGCCACGACCGGAGCGTCCGGGCCCCCATGGGGGTGCGCGTCCTGTCCACGGCCCACAGCAGGCTCCCCCTCCGCTCGCCGGACAGGGACGCGAAGAGCTCCAGCGTCCGGACGGCGGTCTCGTCCATGGCGAGGTACCGCCTTCCTTCCCGCTCGGACAGGCGCGCGATCTCTCCGAGCGCCGCGGGCTGGTGCAGGTGCAGGTAATAGAGCGCCGCCCGGACGACGCCGCCGGCCGGGTGGTCCCCCGGGGGGACCCCGTCGATGGCCGCAGGGGGCGCGAAGGAGAGGGCCTCCGTCGGGGAGAGGAGGGTCAGCAGCTTTCCGTCGAGCAGCCGCTTCCCCCGGCCGGTCGCCGGGTTCCCCTCCCCCTCCAGCGCGACGAACTCCGCGGGCGCGATGCGGAACAGGGCGTCCGCCAGCGCCTCCTCCGTGTCGCACGTCTCGTGGAAGAACTCGCCCGTGGTGGCGTCCAGCGCCGCGTAGGCGAAGGGCGCGCGGAAGCGCACGGCGGCCAGGAAGTTGTTGCCGCGCGCGTCGAGGCACTCCTCCGAGAACACCAGCCCCGGCGTGACCACCTCGGTGACCTCGCGGCGGAAGATCCCCTTCTGCCCGGGCTCCTCGATCTGCTCGCAGATGGCCACCTTGCACCCCTGGCGGATCAGCTTCGAGAGGTATGCGTTCCGGGCGTGGTGCGGCACCCCGCACATCGGGATGTTCGACTCCTTGTCCCGCGTGGTCAGGGCGATGTCGAGCAGGCGGGACGCGCGGATCGCGTCCTCGAAGAACATCTCGTAGAAGTCCCCCATGCGGAAGAAGAGGATGCAGTCCCGGTACCGGGACTTGATCTCCACGTATTGCCGCATCGCGGGGGTGAGCTGTAGGGTCACGGGGCTGCGGCCGGGAAGGGCGGGGAGATCAGGGGCGGAGGGGGCCGAAGGCCGCCGCGAGCCGCGCGTGGGTCTCCGCGAGCGACTCGGGGAGGACCCGGGTGTCGAGGACCGAGGCCATGAAGTTCGTGTCGCCCCCCCACCGCGGGACGATGTGGGCGTGGAGGTGGTCGGCGATCCCGGCGCCGGCGGTCTTCCCCAGGTTCATCCCCACGTTCAGCCCCTCCGCGTGGTAGACCTGCCGCAGGGTCTTCGCGCCGAGGGAGACCAGGGAGAACAGCTCCCGCAGTTCCTCCGGCGACAGGTCCCAGAGCTCCGCGACGTGGCGCCGCGGGGCGACCAGCACGTGCCCGTTGTTGTACGGGTACTTGTTCAGGAGGGCGACGGTGTGGGGCCAGACGCCCAGGAGGAGCCGTTCCGGGTCGGCCAGGTCCGCCTCCCCGGCGCAGAAGATGCATCGCCCCTTGCCTCCCCCGCCGGGCTGCCGGACGTACTCCATCCGCCAGGGGGAGAACATCCGCTCCATGAACGGAGATCAGCCGTTGACCATTTCCCGCAGCTCCTTCCCCACCTTGAAGAAGGGGATCCGCTTCTCGGGAATGG
>DASWBR010000241.1:0-5615 GCA_036390495.1 Candidatus Deferrimicrobiaceae bacterium
GCGGACATCGCGTCGCTCAACACCTTGCGCAAGCACCTCTCCGCGGTGAAGGGAGGGCTGCTGGCCCGCGCCGCCCGGCCCGCCCTCGTGTGGGCCCTCCTGCTTTCCGACGTTCCAGGAGACGATTCCTCCGTCATCGCCTCCGGCCCGTTCTCCCCCGACCCGACGACGTTCGCCGACGCGGCAGCCGTCCTGGCGCGTCACGGCGTGCGGGCAGCCACCCCCGCGGCCGTGCGGAACCGCCTCGCTTCGGGAATTTCTGGAAGGATCCCCGAGACGCCCAAGGCGGGCGACGCCGCCTTCGATCGGGTGACGTGCGCGATCGTCGGCTCGAACCGGACAGCGGTGGACGCGGCGGGGAAGGCGGCGGAGGCGGAGGGCGCGGAGGCCGCGCTCCTCCCGGGCTTCCTCCTCGGGGAGGCCCGGGAGTGCGCACGCGCGTTCTGCGCGCGCCTCCGGGAAGCGGCCGCGAGACTCGCTCCCGGGCGGACCGTCGTCCTGGTCGCGGGCGGCGAGACGACGGTGAGGGTCCGGGGAGGAGGGACGGGGGGCCGGAGCCAGGAATTCGCGCTCGCGGCCGCGATGGACCTGGCGGGACGGGAGGGGATGGCCGTGCTCGCTGCGGGGACGGACGGGCTCGACGGCCCGACGGAGGCGGCCGGGGCGTTCGCGGACGGGACCAGCTGCGCCCGCGCCGCGGCGCTGGGACTTCTCGCCGGCGCATGCCTGGAAAACAACGACAGCCACCCGTTTTTCCGCGCTCTCGGCGACCTCGTCGTCACGGGGCCGACGGGCACCAACGTCGCCGACCTGGCGATCGGGGTCGCGGCCGGCACCGGGAATCCCTGACCCCGATATTTCCGGTAAAGTTCCCCCCCGGATTTTCCGAATCGGAAGATAGCGGAGCGCCCGGAACGGAATCGCTTTCGATGCGTTTCCCGCAGCGCGAGAAGAGGAGAGACGGCGTTGCACGGAATCGTCCCGGACCCCCCGGGGTCCGGAAAACCGCTATCGGGAACCGATACGCTGGCGAGAAGGTTCACCGTCACGTTTTCGGCGATGTTCATCGTTCCCCTCCTCGTGGCCGTCTACCTCTTCGCCGAAAACCACCCTTCCACCGCCCGGAGCCCTTTCCAGGCCTCTCTCCTGATCCCCTCCGTGATCCTCCTGGGGGCGGCGGGATTCCTCCTGACGCGGTCCGTCGTCATGGCCCTCCTGCGCGCGTTGCGGGACGCCGAGGCCATCGCCAACGGCGACATCACCCGCCGGCTGAGCCCCGGCGGGACAACGGAGTTCAACGACCTCGCGAACCATTTCAACCGGGTCATCGCCCGTCTCCAGCAGACCGTCGAGAGCCTCCAGGCCTCCCGGAGGCAGACCCACGACCTGCTGGCCCAGGTCTGCGCCACCGGGAGCCGGCCCGGCGACATGACGGGAATGTTCGAGACGTGCCTGAACACCCTCCTCTCGCTGACCGGGCTTCAGGCCGGGGCCATATTCCTGCTGTCCCCCGACGGGAAAACCCTGAAGGTGCGCGTCTCGGTCGGGTTGCCCGAGGCCCTCGCGACCGGCTCGATACCCACCGGTTGCGGGGCCGCCGGGTGCGCCGCTTCCCAGGGCCGGATGGTGACCGTTTCGGAATCGACGCCGTGGACGGGGGGGGAACTTTCCGAGGTCGAAAAGTGCATCCCCTGGGCGATCCACCTCCCCATGACCGCCTCCGGCAGGACCCGGGGCGTCATCACCCTCGGCCTCCGGGAGGGACAGAAGGAGATCCCGGCGGACGATGTGCAGACGATCCGGGACCTGGCCAACCAGGTCGCCGTCGCCCTGGAGAACGCGGAACTGAAGCGGAAGGAGGAGAGGACCTACATCGAGACGGTCGCCGCGCTGGCGGCCGCGGTGGAGGCGCGCGACAGGTACACCCGCGGCCACTCCCGGAGAGTGACGGAGTACTCCGTGGAGATCGCCCGGATCATGGGCAAACCCGAATGGTTCGTGAAGGACATCGAATCGGCGGCGCTCCTCCACGACATCGGCAAGATCGGATTCCCGGACCAGATCCTGTGCAACCCCGGACCGCTCCCCCCGGACGGGGTCCACGTCATCCGCAACCACCCCCTCGCGGGAGAGAACATCCTGAAACCGGTCGGGTCGCTCTCCCGCCTCTGCTCCATCGTCCGGCACCACCACGAACAGTTCGACGGGAGCGGGTACCCCGACCGGCTGAGGGGGGAGGAGATCCCCCTGGCCGCCCGCGTGATCGCCGTCGCCGACAGTTTCGACGCGATGACGTCGGAGCGCCCCTACCGGCCGCCCCGGAGCCGTGAGGACGCCGTGGCGGAGCTGCGCCGCTGCAGCGGGACGCAGTTCGACCCGTCCTGCGTGGAGGTGTTCCTGGGCTACCTGAAGGGGGGGAATGGAGCGGGCATCTCCGTCCCCGCCTGACCCCCGTCGCCCGGCGGGAGAACCGGTTCAGACGACGAGGATGGTGAGCCGCTCCGGGCCGTGCACCCCGATGGCCAGCGTCAGCTCGATGTCGGCGGTGCGGCTGGGGCCGGTGACCAGCGTGAGGTTCGCGGGCGGGGCGGACGCCACCGCCGAGAAGAGGCCGTCCAGGGTGGCGAAGATCTTCCCGCGCCGGAGGATCGCCACGTGGTGGGACGGCAGCAGCCCCGCCTGCACCGCGCGCCCCCCCTCGCTCGAGCACACCAGCGAACCGGTTTCCGCCACGGCGCCGAACACCTCCTCCACCGTCACCGTAGCCTCCGCGTAATCCACCACCCGGTCCGGGAAGAGGTCCGCCACCGCCCGTTCGATCGCCGTGGAGCCGGGGCAGTACACCTTCGCGTCCGGGGGGACGATCCGCGCGAGGGCCTCCGCCAGCGCGTCCGGCCCGGGGAGAAGGTGGGTCCCCGCCGCGGCCGTCGCCGCGTTCGCGAGGAACCGGGCGGCGAGGTCCGCCCCGTTCACGGCGCCTTCCTCCGGAAGGGGCGCTTCGCCGGCGGGGGGATCCGCCCCGCCACGTCCTTCCCGCCCAGGAGCCGCGCGACCGGCCAGAAGAGCCCGGCGAGCCGCTGCCCCAGGGAAAAGAGCGCGGGCGACGCGGCCGCCCTGGAAAACAGCGCCATACCCCGCCTCTCCGCGGGGTCGGCGAATCCCTCGCGCACCTTGCGCCGCCGGAGCCCGAGGATGAGGGGGACCAGCGGCACGCGCACCGGGCATACCTCCTCGCACGCCCCGCACAGGGTGCTCGCGTCCACCACCGGGTGGGATTTCTCCATCCCCGTGAGGAGCGCCGTCAGGATCAGCCCCATCGGGCCCGGGTACGTCCAACCGTACGAGTGCCCTCCCACGGCCCGGTAGACGGGGCACACGTTCATGCAGGCACCGCACCGGATGCACTTGAGGATGTCCCTCGACTCCCCGGCGAGGATCCCCGTCCGCCCGTTGTCCAGCAGGACGACGTGCAGCTCCTGCGCCCCCGTGGCGCCGCCGGGCCGGCGCGGCCCGGTGATCACGGAGACGTAGCTGGTGATCGGCTGGCCGGTGGCGGAGCGCGGAAGGAGGCGGATGAACGCCGGCAGGTCGGACAGGGACGGGATCACCTTCTCGATGGAGAGGATCGCCACGTGGAGGGGGGGGACGGTGGTCACCATCCGGCCGTTCCCCTCGTTGGTGAACAGGACGAGGCTCCCCGTGTCCGCGGCGGCGAAGTTCGCCCCCGAGATCCCCGCGTCGGCCGCGAGGAACTTCTCCCGCAGCGCCTTCCTCGCGATCTTGGTCAGCTCCTGCGGATCCTCGGTGTACGGCACCCCCAGGTGCTTCGCGAAGAGGCTCCCCACCTGCCGCCGGTTCTTGTGGATCGCGGGGACGATGATGTGGGAAGGGGGCTCCCCCTCCAGCTGGATGATGTACTCGCCGAGGTCGGTCTCCACGACCTCCATCCCCGCCGACTCGAGGTGGGCGTTCAGCTCCGCCTCCTCGGAGACCATGGACTTTCCCTTGACGATCCGTTTCGCGCCCCGCTCCGCGAGGATCCCCGCGACGATCTCCCGCGCCGCCGCCGCGTCCTTCGCGCGGTGCACCGTCGCCCCGGCGCGGGTGGCGGAGGCGGCGAACCGTTCCACGTACACCGGGAGGTTCGCGAGCACTTCTTCCCGGATCGCGGAAGCCCGGTCCCGCAGCTCCTCCACGTCGGGAAGGGGCGCGAAGGCGTCGGCCCGTTTCGTCCCGAACGTGTCCGCCGCGTGCCGCATCGCCGCCCGCAGGGTTTCGTCCCCCAGCGCACGGACGGCGTTCTCGCGGAACCTCAGGCTCGTCTGTCCGGCGCTCACAGCCCCTCCGCCAGCAGCTCCGCGAGGTGCGCCACGCGCACCGGCGTTCCGCGCCGCCGCATCGCGTCCGAGATGTTCATCAGGCACCCGGAGTCGCACCCCGTCACCGTGTCCGCCCCCGTGGCCTCGACCGAGGCCGCCTTCTCCTCCGCGAGGGCGCAGGAGATCTCCGGCAGCTTCGCCATGAAGGTGCCGCCGAAGCCGCAGCACCGGGCGGCGTCCGGCATCGGGACGAAGGTCGCCCCCTTCAGGGAGGAGAGAAGCAGGAGGGGCTCCTCCCGCACGCCCAGCGACCGGGTCAGGTGGCACGAGGAGTGGTAGGTGATCGTGCCCCTGCCGCGGAGCCCCGCCTCGTGGGCCTTCGCCGCGTGGACGAGGAACTGGGAGAGCTCGCGGATGCGTTCCCCCGCCCGCTCCGCCATCTCCAGCATCTTCGGGTCGTCCCGGAAGAGGCCGGGGTAATGGTGCTTCACCATCGCGGCGCACGACCCGGAAGGGGTCACGATCGGGTCGTCCCCGTCGAAGACGGACAGGAAGTGGGCGGCGGCGGTGCGCGCCTCGCGCTCGTACCCGGCGTTGAACGCCGGCTGGCCGCAGCACGTCTGCCCCTTCGGGAAGACGGGCGTGGCGCCGAACCGCCGCAGCAGCCTCACCGTCGCCTCCCCAACGCCCGGGAAGAACGTGTCGACCAGGCACGTCCCGAACAGGAGGACTTTCATCGCGGGTCCTTCCGGCGGCTCCAGGGACTCCTCATGTCGTTTCCGCTTTGCCGAGGAGGTGCCGGAGCGCGCCGTGCAGCTCCGGGAAGCGGAAGCGGAAGCCGGTCTCCTCGAGGCGGCGCGGAACGACGCGCGTGCTGGCCAGGAGCAGGGCGTCGGCCATCTCGCCCACCGCAAGGCGCAGGGCGAAGGCCGGCACAGGGAACGGGGTCGGGCGGGAGAGGACCGTCCCCAGCGCGGCGGTGAACTCCCGGTTGGTGACGGGGTGCGGCGCCACGGCGTTCACGGGTCCCTGCAGGTCCCGGCTCGCCAGGACGTGGCGCACGATCCCGGGAAGTTCGTCGAGGGAGACCCAGCTGACGTACTGCCTCCCGTTTCCGAGCACCCCGCCGAACCCCGCGCGGAAGGGGGGGAGCATCCGGGACAGCGCGCCGCCCTTCTGCGAGAGCACCACCCCGATCCGCAGGGCGACGACGCGGATTCCCTTGCGCGCGGCCGGCGCCGTTGCCGCCTCCCAATCCCGGCAGACGTCCGCGAGGAACCCCTTCCCCGCAACGCT
>DASWBR010000242.1:0-9222 GCA_036390495.1 Candidatus Deferrimicrobiaceae bacterium
TGATGTAGCAATGCGGACATTATTGTCGCACGGCAGGCGTTGAGGAGACCCGCTTTTCTGCACCGCCTTTTTTCATTTACCCGTTGTTTTCCGGACGGTTTCTCCTTTCCTCCCCCTCAGTCCCCCGGTTGGCACGACAGATGCTCCGGTTCCCCACGGCACGACATTTTCCGTAAACGCTCCAACCCGCGACGCGGGACCACGATTCGGACGTCGCCCGCAGCGGCGGCGTCGGGGGGGAAGAAAATGATCGGACATCTTAGGAGAACTTCGTCAATCCTGCTCTGCCTGGCCGCCCTCCTGCTCGCGGCGGGCGTCGTCGCGCCGGCCGGGGCCGCCGACAACGCGGCCACGGCCGCGGAAAGCGCCGCGGGGGCAGCGGCCGCCCCCGCCCCGGCCCCGCCGGCGGCCACGAACACCGGCGACACGGCGTGGCTCCTCGTGTCGGCGGCCCTCGTCATGTTCATGACGCCCGGGCTGGCCCTCTTCTACGGCGGGATGGTCCGCAGGAAGAACGTCCTGGGCACGGTCGTCCAGTCGTTCATCGTCCTCGGGGTGATCAGCGTCGAGTGGGTCCTCGTCGGCTACAGCATGGCGTTCGGCCCCGACGTGGGCGGGATCATCGGGGACCTTTCCTGGGCCGGCCTCTCCGGCGTGGGGCTCACCCCGTTCCCGGATTACGCCGCCACCGTCCCCCACCAGGCGTTCATGATCTACCAGATGATGTTCGCCGTCATCACCCCGGCGCTCATCACCGGGGCGTTCGCGGAACGGTTCCGGTTCTCCACCTACCTCGTCTTCACGCTGCTGTGGGCCCTTCTCGTGTACAACCCCGTGGCCCACTGGGTCTGGGGGATCGGGGGGTGGATCCGGAAGCTGGGCGCCCTCGACTTCGCGGGGGGAACCGTCGTCCACATCACATCGGGCGTGAGCGCTCTGGCGGCCGCCCTCGTCGTCGGGAAGCGCAAGGGGTTCGGGACGGACAACATGGCCCCCCACAACCTGCCGATGACCGTCCTGGGGGCCGCCATCCTCTGGTTCGGCTGGTTCGGCTTCAACGCCGGCAGCGCGCTCGCCGCGGGCGAGCTGTCGACGTCGGCGTTCGTGGCGACCCACATCGCCGCCGCCGCCGCGACCCTCTCGTGGACCTTTGCGGAGTGGTTCCACCGCGGGAAGCCGACGGTCCTCGGGGCCGCGTCGGGCTGCGTCGCGGGGCTGGTCGCCATCACCCCCGCTTCCGGCTTCGTGATGCCGCTTAGCGCCATGGCGATCGGGTTCACGGCGGGCGCGGTCTGCTACGGCGCCGTCATGCTCAAGGGGCGGCTCGGGTACGACGACTCGCTCGACGTCGTCGGCGTCCACTGCGTCGGGGGGACCCTGGGCGCCCTCGCCACGGGCCTCTTCGCGACGGTCGCGGTGAATTCGGGCGGCGCGAACGGCCTCTTCTACGGCAACCCGAAACTTTTCGCGATCCAGGCGCTCGCCGCCGGGGTTTCCCTTGCCTACTCCTTCGTCGTGAGCCTGGTCCTCTTAAAGGTCCTGGACAAGACGATGGGCCTGAGGCTCGAGGAGGAGGAGGAGCGGATGGGGCTGGACCTCTCGGAGCACGGGGAGGCGGGATACACCTGGTAGGCCGCCGTCCGGAGGAGGGTTGACGTATACTACGGGGATGGATCCGCAAAGGTCCATCCCCGTTTCCCTTTTCTTCACCTGCCTGGCCGACGCCTTCTACCCGCGGGTGGCCTTTGCCGCCGTCACGGTCCTGGAGAGGTTCGGCGCGGCGGTGCGCGTACCCCTCTCCCAGACGTGCTGCGGCCAGCCCGCCTTCAACTCGGGGAACCGGAAGGAGGCCCGGGCGATGGCGCGGAAATTCCTCCTCTCCTTCCCCGGGGAAGGGTACATCGTCACCCCCTCGGGGTCGTGCGCCGCGATGGTGAAGCACGGCTACCCCGTCCTGTTCCGGGACGAGCCGCGCACCCTGGCGCTCGCGCACGCGGTGGGCGAGCGGGTGTACGAACTGTCCCAGTTCCTCGTCGAGGTGCTCGGGGTGACCGACCCAGGCTCCGACTTCGCCGGGAAAGTCACCTACCACGACTCGTGCCACCTGCGGCGCGGGCTGGGAGTCGTGGAGGCACCCCGGACGCTGCTGCGCGCCGTCCCCGGCGTGGAGTTCGTGGAGATGGAGGAGAGCGACCGGTGCTGCGGCTTCGGGGGCGTCTTCTCCGTCAAGTACCCGCAGATCTCCTGCCGGATGACGGAGCAGAAGGTCGAGCGGATCCTGGCCACCGGGGCCTCCTGGGTCACCTCCGGGGACCTCGGGTGCCTCATGAACATCGAAGGCATGCTCTCCCGCGTCGGGTACCCGGTGAAGGCGATCCACCTCGCGGAGGTCCTGGCCGGAACCCCCGCCTCCCCGTCCCCCGGGGCCGCCGGGAAAGGGACCTCCTGATGCAGTCGACGGCGCACCTCTTCGCGCGGAACGCGCAGAAGGCCCTCGCCGACAAGCCGCTCCAGGCAGCCCTCGGGCGCGCCACCGGACGGTTCCTCCACCACCGGGCCGAAGCCGTCGCCGCCTTCCCCGGTTTCGAGGAGGCGCGGGAGCGGGCTTCGGAGATCAAGACGGAGACCCTCGCGCGCCTGGACGAGCACCTCGGCCGCTTCATCGCGGAGGCGACGCGGCGCGGCGCTGTCGTCCACGTGGCCCGGGACGCCGCACAGGCGCGCGAGATCGCGGTGCGGATCGCGAAGGAGGAAGGGGTCGCCCTCGCCGTCAAGTCGAAGTCGATGGCCTCGGAGGAAATCTCCCTCAACCTAGGCCTGCAGCAGGCGGGAGTCGAGGTGGTCGAATCGGACCTCGGGGAGTACATCATCCAGCTGGCCGGGGAACCGCCCTCCCACATCATTGCCCCGGCGGTGCACAAGACGCGCGAGGAGATCTCGGAACTGTTCGGGCGGAAGCTCGGGGAGCCCCCGACCGACAGCATCCCGGCGCTGGTGGCGATCGCGCGGAAGCACCTTCGCGCCCGCTTCCTCGCGGCGGGGATGGGGATCTCGGGGGCGAACTTCCTCGTGGCCGACACGGGCTCGCTGGTCCTGGTCACGAACGAGGGGAACGGTCGCATGGGGACGGTCCTTCCCCGGGTTCACCTCGCGGTGGCGGGAATCGAGAAGGTGATCCCGCGGATGGCGGACCTGCCGACGTTCCTGCGCCTGCTCCCCCGGAGCGCCTCCGGGCAGCCGCTCTCCTCCTACGTGTCCATCCTCACCGGGAGCCGGCGGGAGGGGGACGCGGAGGGGCCGGAGAGGATGCACATCCTGCTCCTCGACTGCGGGCGGAGCGCGATCCTCGAGGGGAAGTACCGGGAGGTCCTGAAGTGCATCCGGTGCGGGGCGTGCCTGAACTCGTGCCCCGTGTACCAGAGCGTGGGCGGTCACGCCTACGGCTGGGTCTACTCCGGGCCGATCGGCGCGGTCCTCACCCCGCTCCTCGTGGGACTTCCCGAGGCGGCGCCCCTCCCGGACGCGAGCACGCTGTGCGGCGCGTGCGGGGAGGTTTGCCCGGTGAAGATCCCCCTTCCCGATTTCCTCCTGGAACTCCGCTCGGACGCGCGGACCCAGGGGCTGAAGACCCCCGGCGAGATCGCGGGGATGAAGGGGTACGCAGGGGTGATGAAGCGTGCGGGGCTCCTCGAGGCGCTGGAGCGGGTGGGCGGGTTGCTGGCGCAATTCTTCACGAAGGGGAAGCCGGTGGAGGGGCTGCCGTACCCGTTCTCCGGGTGGACGGAGCGGCGCGACTTCCCGGCGGCCGCTGCGCAGCCGTTCCGCAAGCAGTGGAAGAACCGGCGAGGGGTCCGGGAGTGACGGGCGTGGACGAACGGGAGCTCCTGTTCCGCCGCCTCTCGGCGGCACTGGGACGTCGCGCCGGGACGGGCGGCGCGCCCTCTCTCGCGGAGGAGCCCCCACCCGTCTCCGGCGGAGGCGCGGACCGGGCCGAGCGGTTCCGGCAGGCGCTATCTGCCGTCGGGGGCGTGGTCCTCTCCGATCCGCCGGAGGAGGCCCTCCCCGTCCTCGGGGAGGCGCTTCGCGCCGAGGGGGTGGCGGCCCTGTTCTTCCCGCAGGAAGACGCGGGCGCCCGCCGGCTGGCGGAGGCGCTGATCCCTTTCGGCCCCTTCACCCTGACGACGGCGGAGGAGGTCCGGGGCGGGAACCCGGCGCTGACCGCGGGTTTCCGGACCGCCGACGCCGGGATCGCGGAGACCGGGACCGTGGTGGAGAGCAGCCGCGGCGGCGGAACGTTGCTCCCCGGCCTGCTCTCCGACGTCCACGTCGCGCTGCTGCCCGCCGGGTCGATCGTGGAGCGGATGGACGAGGCGTTCGCGATCTACGCGGACGACCCGCCGCGGAACATCTCCCTCATCTCGGGCCCGAGCAAGACCGCCGACATCGAGCAGACGCTGACCGTGGGCGCCCACGGGCCCAGGAAGATCATCGTCCTTCTGGTGTAGGGCGCGCTACCAGCCGAGGGCGCGCAGGAGGAAGAGCCACACGGTGATGGTGAAGGCGGAGGCGGCGGTGGAGACGAGGACGATCGTCCCCGCGAGATCGGTGTCCCCGGAGAGCTGCGCCGCCATCACGTAGGTGACCACCGCGGTCGGGCACCCCAGCATGATCGCGCCGATCCGCAGGTCGTCCCCCGAGAGGCCCATCCAGCGATAGAACCCGAGGCCGATCCCCGTCAGGACCGCCAGCTTCAGGAAGGCGGAAAGGGCCGCGAGGGAAACCCCGCGCCGCGCCCGCTCGAAGGAGAAGGATCCCCCCAGGCACAGCAGCGACAGCGGCAGGGTGGCGGGGGTGAGCATCTGCAGCGTGCGCCGCGCCATGCCGGGGACGGGAAGCTTCAGCAGGCTCCAGGCGATCCCGGCGACGCAGGCGAGGATGATCGGGTTGGTCGCCACCTGCCGGAGCACGCGCACCGTCGTCTCCATCCCCTTCCCCTTCCCCAAGCCGTGGGGGACCATCAGGGCGGCCACGGCCAGCGCGTTCAGGAGGGGCACGATGAACCCGAGGAGGATCCCCGCCTTCCGGAGCCCCGCCTGCCCCACCGCGTTGAAGACCACCGGAAGGCCCACGTAGGCGAGGTTCGCCCGGACAGACCCCTGCACGAAGGAGCCCCGTTCCGCGGGACCGATTCCGAGGGCTCCCGACAGGACCCAGGCGAGCAGGAACGTCCCAAGGGTCGCGACGTACCCCCCGATCACAAGGGGACCGCTGAAGGCGTCCCGGAATTCCGTCGAGCTGATCTCGTGGAACAGGAGGGCGGGTAGGAGCAGATAGTAGACAAGCGAGTTCGCCGAGTCGATGAACCCCTCGTCGAGGAAACGGTACCGGCGCAACACCGCCCCGACCGCGACCACGAGGAAGACGGGGATTACGGACTGGAGGATGTCCACGGCCGGTTTCTCCCCCAAGAAAAAGCGGGCGGCCCCGATCCTGCGGAAGCCGCCCGCGGATTGCGCGCCGGTCCGGGCGATTTTGGCGCCCGGGACCGGTCAGCTGTTGGTCATTTCCCGGCCGGGCCTCGAACCTGGACGAGGTAGTCGATGATGGTCTTCGCTTCCGCGTCGGAGATGTTGCACCCGTTCACCTTCTGCATCCGCGTGACGGTCTTCGTCCAGCCGTCCCGGTCCTTGTTCTTCCCAAGGGGGCGGTCGATGCCATGGCACATGGAGCATTTCGACTCGAACAGCGCCTTCGCGTTCGGGTCGCCCGCCTGCTGGGCCTGTGCGGGAGCCGCGACCGCGGGGGCCTTTTCCATGGCGTCGTCCGCTCCCCGGCGGGCCAGCTGCCCTGGGGCGGCTTCGCCGCTCAGCGCGGGGATGGCCGCGAACAGCAGCGTCGTGGCCAGCAACAGGGCGAAAACGGTCCTTCCGGACATCGTCGGACTCCTTCCCGTCACGATCCCGGGATCACTTTCCGTACTGGGAAGCCAAGAAATCCACGATCTTCGCCGCGTCGGCGTCCGAGATCCAGTCGGCCTTCTTCCCCTGCATCTCCTTCACGACGGACACCCACTTCTCCTTCGTCTCCTTGCGCACCGTCGCCCGGTCGAGGCCGTGGCAGACGCCGCACTTCGCCTCGAACAGCGCCTTCCCGTCCGCTGCAGGAGCGGCCGCGGGAGCTGCCGGGGGGGCCGCAGGCTTGGGCGGCTCCTGCTTTCCGCAACCGATCGCGAGGGTGAGGATCAACAGGGACAGGACACACGGCACCACGAAACGGACGCGCATTTCCGGCTTCCTCCTTGGGGGGGATTTTTCAGGGTTCATCTTACTCCCTGGTTCCCGGGGACTCAACCTTTTCGTGTATACACCATGCAGGAAGATCCGTCACCGGTCCGCGGCAAGGGCGATGATGTCGCTCTTCTCGGAAAGGAACCGGTACCCGTGCCGCGCGAGCATCCGGACGCACTCCGTGCAATCGCGCTCGGACAGGTGTTTGTGCTCGAACCGGATCAGGGAAGGCCTCGCCGAATCGAAGTCGATGGTCTTGATGATTTCAAAGTCGTACCCTTCCGCGTCGATCTGGACCAGGTCGAATTTCCCGAAACCGTACCGGCTCCGAAGACCGGCCAGCGTGTGGCACCGGATTCTCGTGCACACGATCTTTTCCTCCGGCACCCCGAATTTCAGGAGGTGGTTCCTGTCGAAGGACGCGGTCTGCTCGGACGAATCCTTCACGGTGAAGAAATCGCGCGTCTCCTCCACCGCGGACACGGCCGCGTTGACCAGCAGGACTCCGGGGTGATCCGCGTAATTCCTCTTCAGCATCTCGAACGCGTCCTTCTGGGGCTCCACGATGATCCCCCGGATGCCGAATTCCCGCACGATGCCGTGGATCGGGTCGTTGGAGACGCCGTCGAACCCCCCGACCTGGATGAACGTGAACTCTTCCGCCGACCGCATCTTGTACGACACCGCAAGCTTCAGCACGTCGGTCCAGTACCACCCCGGGTTTTCCAGCAGCACCTTCCGCCGGTAGCATCTCTCCACCCCGAACCGGTACAGAAACAGATCGCGCGCCACCTTGTTCATGGGCTTCTCCCTCCCGCCGGTCCGGAAACCGTGTTCCGACGCCACCTCCGCGTTTCCGGGATATATCAATATAACGGTGTGGGCGGCAAAATAAGCAAAAAGATACCTACAACCGGTAACCCTCTTCCCGACACTACCGTACCGGCTCTGCCTTACAATTAATCTCGTTGCATAACAGGCAGTTACGAATCGACCGCGCGCGGAGACGCCGGCATTCTCCTTGCTTTAGCAATCGTGAGCGGTGCGGATCCTTCCGGATCCGGCCCCGGGTTGGCCCGGTGAGGATCCGCGGCGCCGCGGCGGGCAGGAGGTCCCTGCCGGGGGAGGTGGCGCATGCGGAAATTCGGATCGTTCGTTTTCGAGATCTTCCTGGGGGTGTTCATCTCCCTCGGCGCTGCGAGCCTGGTCGGGGTGGTCTTGCCGGGATTGAGGGAAGCGGTGTTCGTGCTCTCCCTCGGGTACTGGATCCTCGTCGGGCGGCAGCATCTGGCCGCGATCGACCTGTCCCGTTGAGCACGCGGGGAGCGGTCGGGGCATCTTTCCCGTAACCGGCTTGCCGGGACGCACGGTCGCGCGAAAGGGCGGGGTCTCCCGCCCTTTATCATTCCGGGCGGGCCTCCGTGCCATAATGTTTCCATCCCAGCGCCTGGGAGCAAGAATGGCCGGCACGCGTTGCCTCCGGTCCCCCGCACGACCCGCCGTGACCGTTCTTCTGCTCGCCCTCGCCGTCTCCTCGTGCGGGGGCGGCGGCACCAATATCGCACCGCCCCCCGAAACGGCGGGCCAGGCGAAGAACATCATCCTGTTCATCGGCGACGGGATGGGGCAGGAAGAGATCCGGGCGGCGGGGATGTACCGGACAGGGTCGGCGGGTTCCCTGTCCTTCGAGGCGTTTCCGTCCCGCGGGACCGTTTCCACCGCCAACGCCGAGGGCGGCGTGACCGATTCCGCGGCGGCCGCAACCGCCATGGCCACCGGCGTCAAGGTGTCCAACGGAGTCCTCAGCGTGGCGCTCCCCGGAAGCGGGGTGCCGCTCGAAACCATCCTCGAGCGGCTGAAGACGGACGGGAAGCGGACGGGGCTGGTCACGACGACGTTCCTTCCGCACGCCACCCCGGCGGCCTTCGCCGCCCACGATCCGGCCCGCGACAACTATCCCGGCATCGTGGCGGCGTATCTCGGCCGGACGCGCCCCGACGTCCTCCTCGGCGGCGGGGAACACTTGAGCGAGGCCGACGCCCGGCAGGCGGGATATGTCGTGGCGACGGACAGGGTCGGGCTGGCGGCGCTCGACCCGGCGAGCGCGACGCGGGTGTGCGGGCTGTTCGGCAACGGCCACCTCCCCTTCGAGCACGACGGCCTCGGTCCTCTCCCGCACCTGTCGGAGATGACGCAGGCGGCATTGCGAATCCTGGAGAATTCGCCTGCCGGCTTCTTCCTCATGGTGGAGGGGGGGTTGATCGACCACGCCAGCCATGCCAACGACATCGCCCGGGCGATCCCCGAGACGATCGAGTTCTCGAACGCGGTCGGCCGGGCCGTCGAATGGGCGAAGGATCGGTCGGACACGCTGATTCTGGTCACCGCGGACCACGAGACGGGCGGATTGCAGGTCACCGCGAACAATGGCGCGGGGGTCCTTCCTACCGTCTCCTGGGGGACGACGGGGCACACGGGCGCTGACGTCCCGCTCTTCGGTTTCGGTCCGGGCGCAGGGGCGATAACGGGCAGGATGGAGAACACGGAGATCTTCCGGATCATGGGAGAGGCCGCGGGGAGCGGTCCCCGTTGAGGGCGGCCTCGTAACCCTCCGGAATCATTGGCGCGTCCGGGAAGAGGGGGCGCGATTTCCTGTATAATGCTCCCGATGATCCGCGTGCGCCTGCCCCAGAAGAAGAAGGAGATCGAGGTCCAGGGCCCCCGGCGGGTGATGGACATCCTCGCGCAGGCCGGCGTGCGTCCCGCCACGGTGATCGTGACGCAGGGGAAGAGGCTCCTCACCAAGGACCAGCGCGTCGAGGACGGGGAGACGATCGACGTCATCTCCGTCGTCTCCGGGGGCTAGGTGCTCCCCCGCCCATGAAGTGCAAGCGCTGCCGGCGGGCCGAGGCCGCGGTCGACCTGCCGAGCCACC